>NZ_JBRCLD010000100.1:0-13057 GCF_053487655.1 Thermaurantiacus sp.
GCGATGACCTGCCCCATGTTGCCGGGGCCTGCCGCCCCGAGCACGACTGCAACCTTGCCGTCCAGCGCACCCATTTCGGTCCTCCCCGCCGGCCCCGCGATCCCGGAAGAGCGATAGCCTGCCGGCACCGGTCGGGGCACCCGGTGAAAAGAACGGGCCCGCTTCGGCGACGGGCTTGACGCGGGTGCCGCCGCCGTGCCGGATGGCGGCCGCCCGGCCGGCAGGAGGGAGAGCCATGATGGAGCAGCCGATGCAAGGCTTGCGGAGTATGCCGCGATGACCGAAGGCCCGATCACGCTTGTCACCCTGCTGAAGCGCCGGCCCGGAATGAGCTGGGACGATTTCGTGGCCGATTACGAGACCCGGCACCGGCAGATCGGCGAGGAAGTGCTCGCCGGTTTTGCCACCCGCTACGAGCGCCGTTACCTCCGGCCTGTCACAGGCGGGAGCGAGGCCGCCGAGGTTGATGTGCTGCTCGAGATCGACTTTCCGGACGCAGCCCGGCTCGCCGCCTTTCAGGCTGCGGTCGCCGTGCCCGAAGTGCGCGCCAGAATCGTCGCCGACGAGGAGCGGCTGTTCGACCGCAGCCTGATCCGCAGCTTCACGGTTAGCAGCTACAGGTCGGCGCTGCCGCCGGCCTAGACTCCCATCATGCCCGCAGTCGAGGCGCCGTCGATGACCAGCTCGGCGCCGTTGATGTGGCGAGCTTCATCGGAGGCGAGGAAGGCGACGAGGCCGGTGACATCCTCGACGCTCGCCATCCGCTTCATCGGCGACATGGCCTCGAAGGCAGCGCGCGCGGCGGCCGGATCGGGCGAGCGGGCGATCACCTCGGCGATGAGCGCGGTCTCAACCACGCCGGGGAGGATGGCGTTGACGCGGATGGCGGTGCCGCTGGTCGCGCAGTGGAGGGCGGCCGATTTTGCGAGCGCGCACATGCCCGACTTCGAGACCGAGTAGGCAACATAATTGCCCATGGCGCGGTGGGCGTTCATCGACGAGTTGAGGATGATGGCGCCCGCCGGGCCCTCGGGGTTCTGCCGCATGGCGCGGATGGCGTGCTGGACGGTCAGCATCGCGCCGGTCAAGTTCACGCCCATCACATGGTGCCAGGCCTCCAGGCGGATGTCCTCGACGCTGGCGTCACCAGCCTCGGTGCCAGCATTGGCGAAAGCGATGTCGAGCCGGCCGTGGCGAGCAAGGATGGCCTCGATCAGGGGTGGCCAGCCCTCAGCATCCTCGACCCGGTGGGCGTGGAACATCCCGCCAGTGCGGGCAGCGAGGGCTTCCCCGGCCTCCGCCTTCGAGCCCGTGAAATGGACGACTGCGCCTTCGGCAGCCAGCCGCTCGACTGCCCCAGCACCGATCCCCGAGGTGCCACCGGTCACAAGCGCGACCCTGCCGTGAAATCGCCCGGTCATGCCTCTCCTCCCTTGGCTGTGGTGCGACGACAGGCCGAGCCGCGCAAGCTTTGATTGGAGCAAGCTGCGCGGCGCCTCGTGCCGAGGCTGGTCTTACTGCGGACATGAAGCCGCGAAGCCTAGGCCCACCATGCCCCCTCGCCTGGCGCCCGGGTCCTCGTTGCGCGAGTGGGGCCAAGACCGGTTTGCGCCCCTCAGTGGCCCGCGGCGGCACCATCGCCCACGAAGACAAAGCGGCGGTCACAATAGGGGCAATCCACAAAGCCGCGGGCATCGATGGCAAGATAGACGCGGGGGTGGCCGAGCGGACCTTCGCCGCCATCACACCAGACCCGGCGCTCCCTCACTTCGACCGTCTCGGGTGGCGGCGGCACTGGGGAGGAAATGTCGCACACGCTTCCCATCGCCGCCGCCCTTGGGCAACACAGGCGCCTCGCGCAAGGGGGCGCAAAGCGATCCCCGGCCACAGCAGCCATGCACAGGCCGCAGCGGTTTCCAGTTGCTGTCAACATATTGTCAGATGGCCTTCGCTGCAGTGCAACAATCGGGCGCCAACGGCAGGCTGTTTCGTTCCGGGGGACAAGATGCGCTCGACATTCCGTCTGCTTGCCACCTCGCTTGCCAGCCTCGCGACACCTGCAATCGCCCAGGAGGGGGAGGAAAGCGACCAAGGCCTGTTTGCATCCGAGATCGTGGTGACAGCGCAGAAGAGCGAGCAGCGCCTCATCGATGTGCCCGTGACGATTACGGCCAACAGCGGTGCGCAGTTGCAGCGGATCGGTGTGACCCAGTTTGACCAGCTCTCGGCCTTCGTGCCTGGCCTCAACATCCAGGAGCAGTCGCCGAACAATCCCGGTTTCGTCATCCGCGGGATTACGTCCGATTCGGGCTCGGCGCAGGAAGCTGCCCGCGTCACCGTCTATTACAATGGCGTGGACGTCTCGCGCTCGCGCAGCTCCTATTTCGACCTGTTCGACATCGAGCGGGTGGAAGTGGTGAAGGGCCCGCAGGCAACGCTTTTTGGCACCGCGGCGGCGATCGGCGCGGTCTCGGTGATACCGGCGCCGGTCGTGGAGGGCGTTGCGGGCGAGACCCGAGTCGCCTTCGGCAATTTCGCCCAGAAACAGGTGTCGGGCTTTGTCAATGCTGCAACCGAGACCTTTGGTGTGCGCGTGGCAGCTGCCTGGAAGCGGCGGGACGGTGTCGTCCGCAACATCGCCGGCGAGCCGGGCTCGCAGAGTCCGGGCGGCATCGACCAGAGCGACTTGAACGGCCAGGGCCAGACCGGGGTCAGGGTCTCGCTGATGCTGAAGCCGGTCGCGGATCTGCGCTTTGACCTTGTCTTCACCTATGATGGCCAGCGGGCGCCGGGCACTGCCTTCAAGTCGGGAAGTTTTCGGCCGACGGGGGGCGACACCTCGCCCTACAGCTTTGCCGAACTTGCCGGCTCGCCCTTCTCGAAGGAGGTGCTGGGTGCCGAGAAACTGGGGCTCACCCGCAATGTCTATGACCTGAACCTGACCGCGCGCCTGACGCCGGCCGACAGTCGCTGGAGCTTGACCGCCATCACCGGCTGGCGTCAGTTCGACAGCCTCGAAGTGTTCGACGCTGATGGCTCGCAGGCCTGGTATCTTGAATTTGCCGAGAATGCGAAAGGCGAGCAGTTCAGCCACGAAAGCCGAGTGAACTATGCGGGCGGCCGGATCCGCGCCTTTGGCGGGTTCAACATCTTCTACGAGACCGGGACCCAGGCGGTGCCCTTCTCGACGGAAGAGGGCATCTATCTCCAGTGCGCAGCCAGGCTCATCCCTGGCCTTCCTTGCGTTGATGCAAATGGCGTCGTGCGGGCGGCCGCTGCCACCCGGATCCTGACTGGGGGAGCCTTCTCGGTGCTTCCCTACCGCGCCCTGTTCCGCAACGGGGGGGAAATCTTCAACTGGAGCCTCTTTGGGGATGTGACCCTGGCTCTGACCGAGCGGCTCGAGCTTTCGGCCGGGCTGCGCTACCTGAGAGAGAAGCGACAGAGCAGCTATTTTGCGGACCAGCCCAATGCCGTCATCAGCCGGGCGCCGCTCCTCCCCTTCGTCTCGACCAATGGCCAGACATTTTCGGCCGAAGGGGAGAATGACGCCCTGCTGCCGCGCGCCAACCTGCTCCTGCGCGCGAGCGATTCCCTCAATTTCTATGCAACGGTCGGCAAGGGCCGGAAGTCGCCCATCGTCCAGCTGACCGCGGCGCGGCCGGTGCCCGGCCGACCCTCGGTGCCGCTCAGGCGCGACGTGCCCGCGGAGGTCGTCTGGAACTATGAAGGCGGAGTGAAGGGCCGGCTGGGGCCGGTCAACACGACGCTCGGGATCTTCTACCAGACCTACGACAATTTCCAGGTGACGGTGAACGAGGGCGGCCAGTTCGTGACCCGCAACGCCGGCTCGGCGAGCAATTTCGGGATCGAGACCGAGCTGAGCTGGGCGGCGACGCGCAATGTCACCCTGTTCGGCAATGCCGCCTACATTGATGCGGGAATCGACGACCGGGAGGAGAATGGCATTTTCGCTGGCGACCGCTTCCGGCTGCAAGCCAAGTGGCAGGCCGCCGGCGGGGTGGACGCGCGCTTCCCCATCGGCGACCAGTTCAACCTGTTCGTGACACCGACAGCGACCTACCAGTCACGCCTGTTCTTCGAGCTCCCTAACCGGCCGCTCATCTCGCAGGGGCCGGTTGCGCTTGTGAATGTGCGCGGCGGCATCGAGACTCGCGATGGCCGCTGGCAGCTGCTCGGTTTCGCCCGAAATGCGCTCGACCGGGAGTATCTCATCGACGCTGGCAACACTGGCGGTGCCTTTGGGATTCCGACCTTCATCCGCGGGCTCCCGGCGCTCTATGGCGTGGAGGCGGCCTTCCGCTTCTGAGCCTAGGCCTCCAGCGCTGCCAAGCCTTGCAGCCGCGGCGCGCGAGCCAGCAGACGCTGGGCTGCGCCACATGCCGGAGCAGAGCGCCTGCTGCCCTTCCCCTTATCCTCGTGGCGCGATACGCACGCCCCAATGGACAGGGCCTCTCCGCTTGCTGGCATGACCGTTCTTGATCTGACGCGCGTGCTTGCCGGGCCCTATGCGACCATGCTGCTCGCCGACCTCGGGGCCAGGGTCATCAAGGTGGAAGTGCCCGAAGGCGGAGATGACGCCCGCGCCTTCCCGCCCTTCGTGGCTGGCGAGAGCGCCTATTTTGCCAGCATCAATCGCGGCAAGGAATCGATCGCGCTCGACTTGCGGGCCCCTGCCGACCGGGCGGTGTTCGAAGCGCTCTTGGGGCGGGCCGACGTGCTCGCAGAGAATTTCCGCCCTGGTGCGCTTGCCCGGCTCGGCTATGGCTGGGAGGCGCTCCATGCCCGTTACCCGCGCTTGATCCTCGCCTCGACCAGCGGCTTTGGCCAGACCGGGCCCGAGGCGGCGCGGCCGGCCTATGATGTCATCGTCCAGGCAATGGGCGGGATCATGAGCGTGACTGGCCACCCCGGCCAGCCGCCAGTCCGGGTGGGCACGTCTTTGGGCGACATTGTCGCTGGCCTCTTTACTGTGATCGGGATCGAGGCAGCGCTTATCAAGCGGGCACGCACGGGGCTTGGCGCCCATGTCGATGTCGCCATGTTCGACTGCCAGCTTGCCATCCTTGAGAACGCCATTGCCCGGCTCATGGTCTCAGGCGAGGACCCCGGCCCGCTGGGGAGCCGCCACCCCTCGATCACGCCATTCCAGGCGTTCATGACCGCTGACGCGCCCATCGTGGTGGCCGCCGGCAACGACTCGCTGTTCCGCAGCCTCGCCGAAGCACTCGGGCTCGACGGGCTGGCCGGGGACGACCGCTTCGCGACCAACGCTGCACGCACGCAAAACCAGGCTGCGCTCGAAGCGCTGGTGGAAGCGCGACTGAAGACAGCGCCGGCAGCGCACTGGCTCCAGCTCCTGGGCGAAGCCGGCGTGCCGGCCGGGCCAGTCAACCGGCTATCGCAGGCGCTGGCCATGGCCCAAGTCCCAGCGCGGACCATGCTTGTTGAAACTGCTCTTGCCAATGGCCAGCCGCTGAAGGTGGCGGGAAACCCGGTCAAGATCTCAGGCGTGCCCGACCCGGCGACGCGGCCGCCAGCGCCGGCGCTCGATGGCGACCGGGGACGGATCTTGAACGAGCTCGGGATGGCAGAAGAAGGCCCAGCCTGATGCGGCTTGCTGCCGATCTCGCGGTCGCAAGCCGGCTTGCGGATGCCGCCGGCGAAGTGCTGCGCCGCCATTTCCGCCAGCGGCTCGATGTCGAGGCGAAGGCCGATTTCTCGCCCGTGACCGTGGCCGACCGCGAGGCGGAGGCGGCGATGCGCGAAATCCTCGAGGCGGACCGGCCCAAGGACGGGATCGTTGGCGAGGAGTTCGGCGTCACTCGGCCAGAGGCCCGACGGCTGTGGGTGCTCGACCCCATCGACGGCACCCGCGCCTTCATCGCCGGCCGCGCCACCTTTGGAACCCTCATCGCCCTCATCGAGCGCGGCCTGCCGGTGCTGGGCATCATCGACCAGCCGATTGCCGGCGAGCGCTGGGTGGGCCAGCTCGGCGACTGGCCAGGCACACGCCTCAATGGCGTGCCAATCAGGGTGCGCGCCTGCCCGGGGCTTCAGGCAGCGCATCTTGCAACCACGCATCCGGCAGCCTTCTCCGCTGTCGGCCATGCCGCCTTCCACCGGGTTGCGCGAAGTGCCCGCGACACGCTGCTTGGCGGTGACTGCCACAATTACGGGCTGCTCGCTGCCGGGCATCTCGACCTCGTCATTGAGGAGGGGCTCAAGCTCTATGACTGGGCAGCACTCGTGCCCGTGGTGCTGGGGGCTGGCGGGGTGATGACCGACTGGCGCGGCGAGCCGTTGCGCGTGGGGAGTGCTGGCGCTGTGGTCGCTGCCGGCGATCGCCGTGTCCATGCCGAAGTGCTGGCGCAGCTTGCCACCTGGGGGCCCTAGCGAAGCTCATGGCTGGCATGGCAGAAGCCGGCCATGCAGGAGCAGCAGCAAAGGAGGATCCCATGAAGACCCGCCAGTGGCTGCTTGCCGACCATCCCCGTGGTCGGCCATTGAAGGACAGCGATTTCACCCTTGTTGAGACCGAGATCGCCGACGATCCCGGCCCCGGCGAGGCGTTGGCGCAAGTGGTCTGGCTTGGCTTCGACCCAGCACAAAAGGGCTGGGCCGAGAATGTTGCTGACTATGTGGCCCCCATGGCCATTGGCGACGTGATGCGAGGCTCGGGCATTGTGCGAATCGTCAAATCGAACACGTCGCGCCTCAAGGAAGGCGGTCTCTATGCTGGCCAGACCGGCTGGACAGAATGGCTCCTGACCAACGGCGCTGGCTTCGAGCCCGTGCACCCGGACTTGCCGCCCACGGCCATGCTCTCAGTCTTGGGGACGACCGGGCTCACGGCCTGGTGCGGTCTCTTCAAGCTTGGCGAGCCGAAGCCTGGGGACACCGTCGTCGTCTCGGGGGCAGCAGGGGCGACGGGCTCGACTGTGGGCCAGCTCGCCAAGGTGGCGGGTGCCCGCGCCATCGGGATTGCAGGCGGAGCGGAGAAGTGCCGCTGGCTCCTTGAGGAGGCGGGGTATGATGCTGCGATCGACTACAAGGCCGAGGATGTGCGAGCGCGCCTCAAGGCACTGTGCCCGGCGGGAATCGATGTCGTCTTCGACAATGTCGGCGGGCGGATCCTGAATGACATGCTGGGCGAAATCGCAACGGGTGCACGCGTTGTCATCTGCGGCGGCATCTCGCGCTACGAGACCGGCACCATGCCGGCGGGCCCGGAGAATTATTTCAACCTGGTGTTCCGCCGGGCGAGCATGCGCGGCTTCATCGTGCTCGACTGGGCGAATGAGTTCCCTGCCATCAGGAAACGCCTCGCAGCCCTGGTCAAGGAGGGGAAGCTCGCCTTCCGCATCGACGAGCAGCAGGGTTTTGAGAACACGCCGAGGACGCTGATGCGCCTCTTCACCGGCGAGAACCGGGGCAAGCAGGTGCTCAAGGTGGCGGACTGAGCTTCAAACGCTAGAGCTTCAAACCCGTAAGCCGGCGCTTGCTGCCGTATACCGGTGCTAACTCTCGCACTTCGGCTTATCCTCGCCCCTTTTAATAACGAGATCTTTCAAAGCGCTCGACAGCAAGCTGCATACGCCTCAGCACGCTTTTATATGTTGCGTTCTCGTAAAACTGTATTTCTCTTTGACCCCTGTCTCTCAAGTGACCGTTAAACTTTTTTCGAAATGTCTTAGTGCTAGGAAAGTCCTTTTGCTCTAGTTCTTCAACGCATTTTGTTAAGTGGGCAAGGTAGGCCAAATCGGGGTCGCGCTTCGCATTCACCTTCCTGAAAGCAGGGTTGGCCCAATCTGGTGGCACTGAACGCCCACATCCTGTACCCTGGCTGGGTCGGGATTGGGCAGCCCTGCCCTTGTCCAATCAAGCTTCGTCATGTGCTCCTGCCTCAGGCAGCCGTTCCGAGATAGCCGAGCTGGCTGGCCTTGAAGATGGTCTGCGAGCGGTTGACCGCATCAAGCTTCTCGCCGGCATTCTGGATGTGGAAGCGGACAGTCGCATGGCTGCGGCCGAGGATGAGCGAGATTTCCTTGTCGGTCTTGCCGATCGACGCCCAGCGCAGGCACTCGACTTCGCGCTTGGTCAGCTGGCAGTCGGCCGGGAGCCAGTGGCGGGTGCGGTGGGCCTTGACGCAGCCGGCCACGAAGCGGTGGGATAGGAGGGCGAGCTCGTCGGAATGTTCGTCGAACTCGACGGAAAGATCGGTCCGCTCCGGGTCGGCAGCATTGAAGGAGACGGCGCCGATCTGGCCGAAAGGAAGGTGGATGGGAACCACGATCGCTGCCTTGCACAGCGCCCGCTTCTCGAAGTTCGTCAAGTCGATGGCATCAAGGTAGCGGTTGGGCTGGCGGGTGCGGAACCCCTCGGCGTTGACCCAGAAGGTCTCGCTTTCATAGCGGCAGGCGCGCGGCAGTGGCGAGGAGAGCGCAAGCCGCGAATCCGCCCACCAGCGCTCGTGCGGAGCGTTCCAGCCGAACACTTCGGAAGCGAGGATGGCGCCATCTTCGTCGGTCAGTGGCTGCTTGGAAGCGATGTTGTCTGCGACTGCGACGCGAAGCCTTGCGCGCTCCCAGGAAATGTCGCGCAACGCTTCGGCTGCCGCGCGGATGTCGGAAAGCTGGCGGACGGTCACCGCCGCGATCTCGTCCTTGAGGCCCATATCCTCTCCCTCGTCCTCTCCCTCACCCGTCTGCCGCGCGGACCGCAGCCTGCCCGCGCCCTAGCGCAATCGGGAGCTCCACTGCACTCCCGGCGCCACTCATCCCTCCCCTCCGCACTTATGTCTGGCGCTCTCAAATGCAAGAGGGCAGCACGAGCGCAAGGACGGCGGGGCATTCCGGCGATAGGTGACGGGGTTGAGGAGCATGGAGGAGGCACCAGGGATCGATGCCGGCCCGGCGGATGTGGCTCCTGGCCAGTGCGTCTGGCGGGAGGTGGAGGGCACGCCGCTCCTGTTCGCCCGCGATTCTGCCGGCTGCCTGCACGCGCTTGCTGGCACGTGCAGCCATGCCCTCCTTCCGCTTGCCGGCGCACGGCTGCGCGGGCAGGCTTTGGTGTGCCCACACCACGGCGCCCGCTTCGACCTTGCCAGTGGCAAGCCGCTCGGGCCGCCGGCCTCGGCGCCGCTTGCCGTCTATCGCGTTGCGGAAGTCAACGGCCGTCTGATGGTGCAGCTTTGATGACAGCCGGGGCCGGTCTTGAAGGCCAAGTGGCGCTGGTGACGGGCGCGGCGTCCGGAATCGGGGCAGCCACCTGCGCGGCGCTGGAGGCGGCCGGCGCCCGGGTCCTTGGGACCGACATGCGCGCCTCGGGCGCGCTCTTTCCTCACGATGTGACGGACGATGCACAATGGGAGGCAGCCATTGCCGAGGTCATCCGCCGCTTCGGCCGGCTCGACATCCTCGTCTCCAACGCGGGCATCGCTGGCGCTGGCCGCGTCGTTGATCTTGCGCTTGCGGACTTCCGCGCCCAGGCGCGAGTCCATGTCGAAGGCGCGTTTCTCGGGATTGCGCGCGCGGTTGCCGAGATGCGTCGGCAGGGTACGCCAGCCTCAGGCACCATCGTTGCTGTCGCAAGTGTGGCTGGCATGAAGCCCGTTATGCAGACGACTGCCTATGGCACGGCCAAGGCGGCGCTCATTGCCATGGTGCGCGCGATCGGGGCGGAATTGTGCGCCGCCGGCGACCGGATCCGGGTCCATGCCGTCTGCCCCGGCGGCACCCGAACACCGATGACGGAAGCGCGTTTTCCTGACAGCTATTGGGCGGAGCCGGCCAATTTCGCCAATCTCCCCTTGCGCGACTATTGCCGGCCGCAGGATGTGGCCGAGGCCATCGTCTTTCTTTGCCTTGCGGAGTTGCCCTCCTGTGCACTCGTCGTCGATGGCGGCTGGATGCTGAGCAACCGGATATGAGGCCGCTCCGGCCATGACACAGCATTTGACGCAGCAAGAGCAGGAAGCCCCGGTTGCGCTGGTCTCAGGCACTGCCTCAGCAGTGGGCGCAGCGGTTGCCCAAGCGCTCGCGGATCAGGGCTTCCATGTGCTGACCTGCGCGCCCGACGCACGCGACAGCGCCGCCCTGGTCCGGGCGCTTGCGCAAGCGGGTGACCGGCTGCACGCGATCCTTCTTGCGGGCGATGCCCTTGCGACTGCAGGACTGAACGCAATGACGGCCGATCTTTTCCGGACCTTCTGGGAAGCCGAAGTCGAGCGGGTGGTCCTCGGCATGCAGGAAGCGATGCGGGCGCTCAGGGACCGCGGCGCTGGCGGCAGCCTGGTCGGCATCATGGCAAGCCCAGGTGAAGGGCCAGCAGGAGCAGCAGCGGCGGGGGCGATTGAACATTTCTGCCGGATTGCAGCTGTCGAGGCGGGCGCGTTTCCGGCCCCAGTGCGAGTCAACATGGTGCGTGCCGGCAAAGCGGCAAAGACCGAGGGGCTGGCAGCCGCCTCGGCATGGCTGGCCGGGCCGCGGAGCCGAATGGTGACAGGTGTCACATTGGTGGTGGGAGACGGAGGATGAAGCGACGCCGGTTCACCTTGGTGCGACGGCCAAAGGGCGTGCCAGTGGCAGCGGATTTCGCGCTCACCGAGGCGGAGGTGCCTGCACTTGGCGAAGGCGAGTTCCTGGTTGCCAACCGCTTTGCCTCGCTCGACCCCGCCATCCGCGGCTGGCTCGACGATGCACCTTCCTACATGCCGCCAGTCCCGCTTGGCGAAGCCGTCCGGGCCTCTACGGTTGGCGAAGTGGTCGAAAGCCGCAACCCGGCCTTCCCGACCGGCCAGTGGGTGGTAGGCCTCAATGCGATTGAGACTCATTCGGTGGCGCGCAGCGATGGCTTCACAAGCGCCATTGACGTGCGCCTCGCATCTTCGCCCACCCATTTCCTCTCGGTGCTAGGCGCGGTTGGCATGACGGCCTGGTTCGGCGTCGAGCGAGTCCTGAAGCCCGAGCCGGGGCAGACGCTCCTGGTTTCGGCAGCTGCCGGCGCCGTCGGCAGCCTGGTCGGCCAGCTCGGGCGCCTGCGCGGTCTCAAGACGATCGGAATTGCAGGCGGCGAGGCGAAGTGCCGGCGCCTCGTCGAGCGCTACGGCTATGCCGCTGCCATTGACCACCGCGGCAAAGATGCGGCTGCCATGGCCGAGGCGATTCGCGCAGCCGCACCCGAAGGTGTGGACCTTGTGTTCGAGAATGTGGGGGGCAGCGCGCTCGATGGCGCTCTCATGAACCTGAATGATGGCGCGCGCATCGCGCTCTGCGGCCTGATTTCCGAATATAATGCCGAAGCCCCAGTGGGAGCACGCAACCTGTGGCAGCTCATTGTCAAGAAGGCGACGATCCGCGGCTTCCTGGTCTCGGAATGGCTGCCCGAGTGGCCACAAGGCATTGCAGCGATGGCGGAACTGCTGCGCGAAGGCCGGCTGGTGGCAGACGAGCATATCGAGTGTGGTCTCGACCGGGCATTTGCTGCCTTCATGCGGCTGTTCGAAGGCACGAATGAGGGCAAGATGATCCTGGAGATCGCATGAGAGGGCTTGCGGGACGGCGGGCGCTGGTGACTGGTGCAGCAAGCGGAATCGGCTTCGCCACGGCTGCGCGCTTGCGCGCTGAAGGCATGGCGGTCTTGACTGTCGACCGTGAGGCGGGGTGTGACCTTGTGCTCGATGTCGCCGCACCCGGTGCTGCCGAAGCGATGGTGGAAGCGGCCCGTGCGCAGCTCGGCGGGCTTGATCTCCTGTTTGCAAACGCCGGGATCACGGCCGCGCAGCTTCTCGAAGGCCATCCCGACCAGCTTTGGGAGGAGATGCTCGCAATCGACCTTTCCAGCATCTTCCGCCTGTGCCGAGCCTCCCTTCCGCTGCTCGAAGCAAGCGGCCATGGCGTCATCCTCATGACGGGCTCGGTCATGTCTGCCTTCGGAGAGGCGGGGATGGCGGCCTATGCTGCTGCCAAGCACGGAGTCCTTGGGCTTGCCCGCGCGCTTGGAGTGGAGCTTGGGCCCAAGGGAATTCGGGTTGCCTGCATCCAGCCTGGGGCCATCCTCTCTGGCATGACAAGGGGCCCGTTCGAAGCCCAGCCGGAATTCGCGTCCTACTGGCGCGACAAGGCGGCCCTCAGGCGGCTTGGGACACCTGAGGACATCGCCGGAGTTGCCGCCTTCCTTGCCTCTGACGATGCCGCCTTTGTGACTGCGACTTCAATCGTGGTCGATGGCGGCGCCACTGCCCACCCGTGAGGAGACACCCATGACCCCGCTTGAAACCGTTGAAGCCTTTCTTGCCCGTATCAACGCGCTCGATCTTGATGGTGCGTGCGCGCTCCTTGCCGAAGATGTGGTCTATGACAATGTGCCCATGCCGACCATCCACGGCCGCAGCGCTGCGCGCGGATTTCTTGGCCAATTGCCGGCAACCCGCATGGAGTGGGAAGTGCACGCGATTGCCGCAAACGGACCAACAGTTCTGACCGAGCGCACCGACCGCTTCACGCTTGCCGACGGGCGGACGCTCGCCATCAGGGTGATGGGGGCCTTCGACGTCGCCGACGGCAGCATCACCGCCTGGCGCGACTATTTCGACCTCGGCCAGTTCATGAAGCAGATGGCCCCCTCTCCTTCGGCCTAGCCTGTTCCTTTTGCGCGGCGGGCGCAGGGCGGTGACAGCGCTACACTTGGATCCATGAGCGACGCGCCCGCCCTCTCCCGCCACCCCTTCGCGCCCGAGGTCCTCGTCGACCCGTGGGACTTCTACGCAGAGGTCCACGCCAAGTGCCCGGTCTTCCAGGTGCCCGGCACCCCCATCACCTACGTCGCGAGCTACGATGCCCTCGTCGACGTGCTGGGGCGCGTGGAGGACTTCTCCAACGACTTCGGGGACGCGCTCTCGGGCGCGCGGGCGAACGACCCAGAGGTGAAGGCCATCCTCGACACCGGCTGGCCGGCGGTCGACACGCTCTTGACCGCCGACCCCCCCGTCCACACCCGGTTCCGCAAGCTCGTCAACCTCGCCTTCTCGATGAAG
>NZ_JBRCLD010000101.1:0-15691 GCF_053487655.1 Thermaurantiacus sp.
TCGACATGCTGGTCGCTGTCATGCTCGTCGTCATCACGACGGTCTCGGCGCTCGTCCACCTCTACAGCTGGGGCTATATGGCGGAAGATCCGTCGCAGCCGCGCTTCTTCGCCTATCTCTCGCTATTTACCTTCGCCATGCTGATGCTGGTGACGGCGGACTCGATTGTCCAGCTGTTCTTTGGCTGGGAGGGCGTTGGCCTTGCCTCCTATCTCCTCATCGGCTTCTGGTACCAGAAGCCCTCGGCCTGGAACGCCGCCATCAAGGCCTTCATCGTCAACCGGGTGGGCGATTTCGGCTTCATGCTCGGGATCTTCGCCCTCTTCCTCGTCTTCGGCACACTCAACATCAATGCGATCCTCGCAGCGATCCCGGCAGAGAAGGGCGCCACCTTCGCCTTCCTCGGGCGGGAGGTCAATGCGCTCACTCTCTGCGCCATCCTGCTTTTCATCGGCGCGATGGGAAAATCAGCGCAGCTCGGCCTCCACACCTGGCTCCCCGACGCGATGGAAGGCCCAACTCCCGTCTCTGCCCTCATCCATGCGGCGACCATGGTGACGGCGGGCGTGTTCCTGGTGTGCCGGATGTCACCCCTGTTCGAAGCCGCGCCGCTCGCGCGCGACCTCGTCATCTGGGTCGGAGCCGCGACCGCCCTGTTCGCGGCGACTGTGGCGACAACCCAGCACGATATCAAGCGCGTGATCGCCTACTCCACCTGCTCGCAGCTTGGCTTCATGTTCTTTGCTGCTGGCGTCGGCGCCTATGGCGCGGCGATGTTCCACCTTTTCACCCACGCCTTCTTCAAGGCGCTCCTGTTCCTCGGGGCTGGCTCGGTCATCCATGCCATGCACCATGAGCAGGACATGCGCCACTATGGCGCCCTTGCCCGCAAGATTCCCTTCACCTTTACCGCAATGCTGATCGGGACGATCGCGATTACCGGCTTCTTCTACACCGCCGGCTATTATTCGAAGGACGGCGTGCTGTTCGCTGCCTTCGTGCGCGGCACCGAGCCAGCGCTGGTTGCCTTCTCAGTCGGGCTGTTCGCTTCGTTCCTGACCAGCTTCTACTCCTGGCGCCTCATGTTCGTAACCTTCTTCGGCACCGCCCGCTGGGACTCCCATCATCACCATCCCCACGAAAGCCCACCATCGATGCTGGTGCCGCTTGCGCTCCTCTCGCTTGGCGCCCTGTTTGCAGGTGTCGTCTTTCACCATGGCTTCATTGGGGAGGAGGGCTTCTGGCGCGGGACTCTCGCCCATGACCCGGAATTCTATGCCGCACTGCACAAAGTGCCGGCGCTCGTCCATCATGCGCCGACCATCGCCATGGCGCTCGGATTCCTGCTTGCACTCAGGCAATATGTGCTGAAGCCAGGCGCCGCGGCGGATTTCGTTGCAACCTTCCCGACGCTCCACCGCTTCCTTGCGCGCAAATGGTATTTCGACGAGCTCTATGATGTGCTCTTCGTAAGGCCAGCGAAACGGGTCGGCGCGCTGTTCTGGAAGGGCGGCGATCTTGGTCTCATCGACCGGTTCGGCCCGGATGGTCTTTCCGCGCTTGTCGGCGAAGGTGCCGGAGTCGCCCGGCGGTTCCAGTCCGGCTATCTCTATGCCTATGCCATTGTCATGCTGCTTGGCCTTGCGGCCGCAATGACCTGGCTCCTGCTCCGGGGCTGACATGCTCTCGGCGATGATCCTCCTGCCTGTCGCTGCAGCCCTCCTCTTGCTGTGGCTTGGCGATGCCGGCCGCGCGCGGCTGGTCGCACTTGGGACCACCCTCGTGCTGCTGGCGATGGGGGTCATGCTCTGGGCCGAGTTCGACAGCACAACAGCTGCATTCCAGTTCACCGAGCGGCACGAGTTGTTCGGCGGCCTGTTCAGCTGGCATCTCGGGATCGACGGGATCAGCCTCGTCCTCATCCTGCTCTCGGTCTTCCTCATGCCGCTGTGCATCCTCGCCGGCTGGGATTCGATCCGCGAGCGGGTTCCAGAATATCTCGCTGCCTTCCTCCTCATGGAAGCGCTGATGATCGGCGTTTTCGCTGCGATGGATATCCTCCTTTTCTATCTCTTCTTCGAGGCCGGGCTCATCCCCATGTATCTCATTATTGGTATCTGGGGCGGCAAGCGGCGCATCTATGCTAGCTACAAATTCTTTCTCTATACGCTCCTCGGTTCGGTCCTGATGCTGCTTGCGGTCCTGTGGATGATCCGCGAGGCCGGCTCGACTGATATTGCCGCGCTCATGGCCTATGATTTTCCCGTGGAAGCCCAGACCTGGCTCTGGCTCGCCTTTTTTGCGAGCTTTGCTGTCAAGATGCCGATGTGGCCAGTGCACACCTGGCTTCCGGATGCCCATGTCGAGGCCCCGACTGCGGGCTCCATGATCCTTGCCGGTGTCCTTCTCAAGATGGGCGGCTATGGCTTCATCCGCTTCTCGCTGCCGATGTTTCCTGAAGCCTCGGTCCAGCTGATGTGGCTCGTCTTTGCGCTGTCGATGGTCGCCGTCGTCTACACTTCGCTCGTGGCACTCGCCCAGGCCGACATGAAGAAGCTCATCGCCTATTCCTCGGTTGCCCACATGGCCTTCGTGACTGGCGGGCTGTTCGCGCTCAATACCCAGGGGATCGAGGGGGCGATGGTCGTCATGGTCAGCCACGGCCTCGTCTCGGCAGCGCTCTTCTTCTGTGTGGGGGTCATCTATGATCGGCTCCACACCCGCGAGATCGACCGCTATGGCGGCCTCACCGCCAACATGCCGCGCTATGCCGTCTTCTTCCTGCTCTTCACCATGGCCTCGATTGCGCTTCCTGGAACCTCGGGCTTTGTTGGCGAGTTCCTGGCGCTTCTTGGCATGTTTGCCACTTCGAGCTTGCTTGCAGTCGTCATGGCAACCGGGGTCATCCTCGGTGCCGGCTACATGCTCTGGCTTTATGCGCGCGTGGCCTTTGGCACGCTCGACAAGGCGGATGTTGCGGCGATGCCCGATCTCCGCCCGCGTGAATGGGCAGTCATGCTGCCACTGGCAGCTGGTGTGCTTTTGCTTGGCGTCTACCCAGCGCCCCTGCTTGCGCCCTTGAAGGCGCCGGTTGCAAGCTTGGTTGCTCGGCTCGAGCGCGCGAGCCCGCCTGCCAATGCCGTCACCCGCGCCGTGGCAATGGCGGCCCCCACTGCGCAAGGGCCGGCGTCATGAGCCTCGCCCAGTCCCTTGCCATCGGTGCGCCCGAAGTCATCCTGGCCGCTGGCATCTGCGTGCTGCTCTTGCTTGGCGCGTGGCGCGGCGACCGCGCGCTTCAGGGCCTTTCCTGGGGTGCAGTGCTCCTTCTTGCCGTCGCAGCTGTCCCCGTCATCAACCAGGGGCGCGAGGCTGCGAGCGCCTGGGGTGGCCTTTATGTCGCGGACTCCTTCTCGCGCTATCTGAAGCTCCTTGTCTTTGCTGCAAGTGCCGCTGCCATCCTGGTTGCCGGGCCCTTTTTGCGTCGGGCAGGCACGGGGCGCTTTGAATATCCCGTCCTCATCCTTCTTGCGACGCTGGGCATGGGGATCATGGTTTCAGCGCGCAATCTCCTCAGCCTCTATGTCGGCCTCGAGCTCATGTCGCTTTCGGCCTATGTGCTCGCCGCCTTCCACCGCGATGACGCTCGCTCGTCCGAGGCTGGGCTCAAATATTTTGCGCTTGGAGCGCTGGCCTCGGGTCTGCTGCTCTATGGGGTGAGCCTTGTCTACGGCTTTACTGGCTCCACCAGTTTTGATGCGATCCGGCTGGCCTTGGCGCCTGGAGCCGAGCGGAACCTTGGCGTCCTCATCGGTCTTGTCTTCATCCTGGCTGCGCTTGCGTTCAAGGTCTCGGCCGTACCGTTCCACATGTGGACGCCCGATGTCTATGAGGGAGCGCCAACGCCTGTTGTCACCTTCTTTGGCACGGCGCCCAAGGTCGCTGCCACGGGTCTCATGCTTCGCGTGCTGTTCGACCCCTTCGGCGGCATGAAGGGCGACTGGCAGCAGATCCTCATCGTGATCAGCATTGGCTCGATGCTGCTCGGCGCTGTCGCCGCCATTGGCCAAACCAATGTCAAGAGGCTGCTGGCCTATTCGGCAATCACCAACATCGGCTTTGCGCTCATCGGCCTGGCAGCGGGCACGGCAGCAGGCATTTCTGCTGTCCTCCTCTATCTTCTCGCCTACATTGTCATGACGCTCGGCGCCTTTGTCTGCCTGATGATGATCGTCGATGGCGAAGGCCAGCAGCGCGAGGCGCTTGCTGACCTTGCCGGGCTGGCGAAGGTGCGGCCGGGCCTTGCTGCCGCGCTTGCCATCTTCATGTTCTCGCTGGCCGGAATTCCCCCCCTGTTCGGCTTTATGCCCAAGCTTGCCGTGCTTTCGGCAGCAGTCGAGGCGAATCTCTGGCCGCTTGCTGTCATTGGCGTGCTCGCAAGCGTTATCGCTGCCTTCTATTATCTGCGGGTTGTCAAAGTCCTCTATTTCGACCCCCCGGCAGATCTTGCGATTGCCCGCCTTGATGAGGGCGTGAACCCGATCGTCATCGGTGTCACAGCTGCCTTCGTCTCGCCGCTCGGCTATCTGCTGCTCGGCCCGCTGATGGCCTTCGGCGCTGAGGCGGCGCGGGCGCTTCCTTGACTGCCATCGTCCTCGACGAGGTTGCAAGCACCAATGACTGGCTGCTTGCCCGTGCGGACTCCCTCCCCGACGGCCAGTGGGTGCGCGCCCGCCGCCAATCCGCCGGACGTGGCCGTCAGGGCCGGCCCTGGGTTTCGCCTGAGGGGAATCTCGCGGCCTCGGGCCTGGTGCGGCTGCGCCCTGGCGACCCTCCTGCCGAGCAGATCGGCTTTGCGGCCGGTGTCGCCCTCTATGAGACTTGCGCGCGCCATGCCAACGCGCAGCTGCTGCAGCTCAAGTGGCCAAACGACCTCCTGCTGCACGATGCCAAGCTCGCCGGGCTCTTGCTTGAGCGCTCAGGGTCCGTTGTCGTTGTCGGAGTCGGAGTCAATCTGGCGCAGGCACCAGTCGTCCCCGGCCGGCCGACGGCAGCACTGCCACCACCTGCGCCAGACCCTGACAGCTTCCTTGCTGTGCTTGCGGACTCCTTTGCGGCCGAGCTTGCCCTTTGGCGCGCAGCCGGCTTTGCTCCGCTTGCCGAGCGCTGGCAGGTCCGCGCCACGCCGCCGGGGACCGCCTTGCGCCTTGGCGATGGCCGCGACGTGGTGTTCGACCATCTTGCAGCAGATGGCGCTCTCGTCATTCGCACGACAGCCGGGTCCGAGACCATCCGTGCTGGTGACGTGATGCTCCTTTCTGATCTTTCCGGCACGAGGGCAGGCTGATGCTGCTTGCCATCGATGTCGGCAATACCAACATCGTCTTTGCCCTGTGCGAGGGCGGCGGCATCCTGCATCGCTGGCGCATTGCAACCCATGCTGAGCGCACGGCGGATGAATATGGGGTGTGGCTCCATCAGCTGATGGCAATGCACGCCATCGACCGCGCCCGGGTGCAACATGCGATCATTGCCTCTGTCGTGCCGCAGACCCTCTTCAACCTCCGCGGCCTGGTGCGGCGCTATTTCTCGGCTGAGCCGCTGGTGGCCGGCAGCCCCGGGTTTGACTGGGGTCTTCCCATCCGCCTTGCCAATCCAAGCGAAGTCGGCGCTGACCGGTTGGTCAACGCCGTTGCCGCCCATGCCGCGCACGCCGGCCCGCTGGTTGTCATCGACTTCGGCACTGCGACCACCTTTGACGTGGTTGCAGCTGACGGCGGTTATGAAGGTGGCGTCATTGCGCCGGGAATCAATCTTTCGATGGATGCGCTCTACCGTGCTGCCGCCCGGCTGCCGCGAATCGCCGTTGAGCCGCCACCGAAAGGGCAGGGCGCCATTGGCAAGGGCACGGTCCATGCCATGCAGTCGGGTGTCTTCTGGGGCTATGTCGGCCTTATCGAAGGGCTGCTTGCCCGCATTGCTGCCGAGGCCGGGGAGTCCGTGACCGTCATTGCAACCGGTGGGCTTGCCCCCCTGTTCGCCCGCCACACCGCAGCAATCCATGCTGTTGATCCCGATCTTACGATCAAGGGCCTGATGCTGCTCGAAGCCCGGAACCGGGGGCCAGGAGCGTGAGCCCGGGCGACGAGCTCCTTTTCCTGCCGCTCGGTGGTGCAGGCGAGATCGGCATGAACGTCAATCTCTATGGCTGCCGGGGCAAGTGGATTATGCTCGACCTCGGCATGACCTTCGCTGGCCCGGACTTGCCTGGAGTCGAGCTTGTCCTCCCCGACCTTGGCTTCATCGAGGAACATCGCGAAGATCTGCTTGGAATCATCCTTACCCACGGCCATGAAGATCATATTGGTGCCATTCCCTATCTTGCCGCTGACCTGGGTGTGCCGCTCTATGCCACGCCGTTTACGGCCGGGCTCATCCGCCGCAAGCTCGAGGACGAAGGCCAACACCGCGATGTCGAGGTCCATGTCGTCCCGCTCGGGGGCGAAGTGGCGCTCGGGCCCTTCCGCTGCCGCTATGTTGCACTTGCCCACTCGATTCCCGAGGGCAATGCCGTGCTCCTCGACACGCCCTTCGGCCGCGTCTTCCACACCGGGGACTGGAAGCTCGACGACAAGCCCCTGCTCGGCGACCCGGTGAGCGAGACGGAGCTGCGCACCATTGGTGATTCTGGCGTGCTCGCGCTCATTGGCGATTCGACCAATGTTTTCAACCCGCAAGCCAGTGGCTCGGAAAGCGAGGTGCGGGCTGGCCTGCTGCGCCTCGTCTCTGGCCGCCGCCATGGCCGGGTTGTTGTCACCACCTTTGCGTCCAACGCGACCCGGATCCAGACTCTGGGCGAAGTCGCCCGCGCGACGGGCCGCCACCTCGTTCTTGCCGGCCGTTCGCTTGAGCGAATTACGGAGGTGGCGCGCGCTGCCGGCTATCTGGGCAGTCTGCCCCCGCTCCTCTCGCTCGATGCGGCAGCGACTGCCCGGCCGGAGACTCTCCTCATTGCCTCCACCGGGACCCAGGGCGAGCCGCAGGCCGCGCTCGCGCGCATGGCGGAAGGAACCCACCCGCAGATCCGGCTCGAGGCCGGTGATCTTGTCGTCTATTCAGCAAAGCAGATTCCCGGCAATGAGATCGCCATTGGCCGCGTGCAGAATGCGCTTGCAGCGCGCGGAGTGGAAATCATCACCGACCGTCAGGCCCATGTCCATGTTTCCGGCCATCCCGGTCGACCGGAACTGGAAGCCATGTATGGCTGGATCCGCCCGCGGATTGCGGTTCCCGTGCATGGCGAGCGCCGCCACATGGAAGAGCATGCCCGCCTGGCGCGGGCCTGTGGTGTGCCAGACGTGGTGGTGCCCACGAACGGCAGCGTCATCCGCCTGGCGCCACATGAGGCAGCGATTGTCGGCCATGCGCCGGCCGGGCGGCTGGTGGTCGACGGAGACGTCATCCTGCCTGCGGACAGTGCGACCATGAATATGCGCCGCAAGCTCGCCTGGGGTGGGCTCATTGTCATCACCCTCGTCTTTGACCGCCGCGCACGGCTGGTGGGCGAGGTAGGGGTGCTGGCGCGCGGCGTGCCCGTCGAAGACGAGGAAAGAGCGTTTCTTGCCGATTGCGCCGAGGCGGCAGCAGCGGCTGCGCGCAAGGTTCCACTTGCTGAGCGCCGCCGGCTCGAGGACGAAGTGAAGGTCGCAGTCCGCCGAGTGGCGCGCGCCTGGACTGGCAAGAAGCCGCTGACCGAAGTCCAGCTCATGAGCTTGCCATGAAATGGTATTCGCTGCTGGCGATATACCTCCTGTTCTGGACCTTCACCTTCTTCCTCGTGCTGCCCTGGGGGGTCCGCACCAGCGCTGAGGCGGGTGAGCCGCTCGTGCCCGGCCAGGCGCCAAGCGCCCCGCACGCCCCCCGGCTTCGCCGCAAGCTGATCGCGACAACCCTTGTTTCGGCAGCTGTCTTCCTGCTGTTCTGGGCCAACTGGGAGCGGGAATGGATCACGCGGGAGGCATTCTTCGCGCTCTTTTTCGATCCTGCGAAGCCGCGCTGACGGCCCTTGGGCTTCAAAACTTCTGAAATCCGGTCCAAGGCGACGTCGGGCACGAGCGACCATGCGCATTCTCACCATCCTCCATGACCTGTCTGCTGGCGGCAGCGAGCGGGTTGCCTTGCAGCTGGCGGCGGAGTGGCGCAACCTCGGTCTTCAGTCGGAACTCTTGCTGGTCTCGTCCAACGGCAAGGCCGAAGTGCCGCCGGAGCTTCCAGTGCGGCGCTTGCCGCGCGACGTGCCGCGCTCCCTGACTTCAAGATTTTGCGTCGCAGCATCCCTTCGCGCTGCAGTGCGGGAAGCAGCGCCAGACATCGTTTTCCTGCCCGGAAACTGGCACTTCGCGCTCGCCCGCGGCATTGCCCGGGTGCGCCCGCGGCCAGTCATTGTCGCCAAGCTGTCGAACCCGCCGCTGCCTTCGCTTGTACCTGGCACCGGGCCCCTTGCCGTGCGGGCACTGCGCGCGCTCCTCAAGCCGGTTGATGTCCTCGCCTTCTGGCCGGAAGCGCTCGGCCCAGACCTTGCGCGGCTGCTGCCAGACCTGCGGCTGGAGCCCATTCCCAACCCGCCCATTCGAGTGGAGAAGAGGCCTCGCCGGCCGCGGCCCGCAAGCCGCAGGCGCCATCTTCTCATCGCCGGCCGTCTTGTGCCGCAGAAGAATGTCGCGCTCGCCCTTGAGGCTTTCGCTATTGCTCTTGGCAACCGCGATCTTGATCTCACTATTGCTGGCGACGGGCCTGATCGCCCGGCACTTGAAAACCGCATTGCCCGGCTCGGCCTTGGCGGGCGGGTGACGATGCTGGGGCATGTCGCCAATCTTGGCCCCGCGCTCGATGCAGCAGACCTTCTCCTCCTGTCCTCCCGCTATGAGGGCACGCCTGCCGTGGTGTTCGAAGCGCTGGCAGCCGGCGTCCCGGTGGTGTCGACCGCCTGTGCGCCGATTCTTCCCCATCTTCTTGATCGGCCCGGTCGCGGTCGAGTGGTGAGCGAAGATACGCCTTCGGCGCTGGCGCAGGCCATCCTCGCCCAGCTCGCCGAGCCGGACGAAGTGGGAGATGTGCGCGATCTGCTTGCACCGCACGCCCCCGATGCCGTGGCGAGGCGCTATGTCGACCTTTTTACCGCTCTCCTGGCTGCGCCGGGGCGGCGGGCAGCGGAGTAGGCAGAACAGCGTCAGCTGCGGGCCGCAGCGCCGGATACCGCCTGAGCATCATCGCCCGCTGCTGCGCCATTCGCTCTCCAGGCGAGGGCAAGGCCTCAGCGGGCCGTGTCATCGGCAGCGCTGGTGCCCAGTCTTGCGCGAAATGGTGCGGCATGGTGCGGAAGCCGTGATCACCTCCCCACCCGCCATCAAAGGGGCAGGCAAGTGCCAGGCCGGGCGAAGCCACGGCAAGCATGGCAGCAGCAAAGGCCCCTTGTCACAGCCGCTCCGAGAGGCGGATTGCAGCACGGCAGCCAGCGCGGATGGCGCCGGCGAGCAGAGGGTAGAGCGGCACCTCCTCGGCGCCGTTAGCGCGCGCTTCCTCCCGGTGTGCCACTTCATCGGCCTGGAATTCGGCAATCAGCCCTTCAAGCTCCGGGTCTGTGCCGGCAAGCTGGTCGCGCTGCGCTTGGTAGTGGCGGTCGATTTCGGTCTCCACCGCAGCTGTCACTGCCATCGCCGTCTTGGGGCCGGCAAGCGCGGAGAGCACGCCGAGCGCATAGCCTGCGACATGCCAGAGCGGGTGGAGGAGCGTGGGGCGAACGCGGCGACGAAGCATGAGCGCCTCGAATGCGGCGAGATGCCGTTCCTCCTGGCTTGCCATCCGGGCGATCTCGCCAGAGACAGCCGCGCGCTCGCCCATGACCGCCAATTGCCCGGCATAGATCCGGGCTGCGCCATATTCGCCTGCGTGGTCCACTCGGATCATGCGGTGGATGTCCATGCCCGCCTCCACAAGATGATGGCGCCTGCCAAGGCCACGATCGAGAAAACCAGGTTCCATGCTGCCATGGAAAGGCCGAGAAAGGACCATGGGATCTGGTCGCACCTTGCAATCGGGGCCGTGATCAGGCTGCCGAGCAAGTCGTCTCCCGGCGTCAGCGGTGCCGCACAGCCGGGGCCATCCCACCAGCGCTGCTCCACCCCGACATGGAAGGCGGCAAGCCCGGCTGAAGCGGTCATGGCAGCAAGCGCTGCGGGCAGCAGCCGCGGGCCGAGCAAGGCAAGGGCGGCCAAACCGATGACACCGAGATGCGCCCAGCGCTGCCAATGGCACATGCGACAGGGCGTAAGCCCGCCGAAGACCTGGAAGGCAAGCGCACCAAGCACGAGACCTCCCGAGACGGCGAGCAGCAGAAAGGCGGGCCGGCGCGCCCGATCTTCTGCCACGTGCCTACCGGCCAGCCGGCTCAAGCGCTGCGTACTGGATGCCGCCGCCCAGCCGGGCCAGGATGCGCACAGCATAGTCAAGCTGGAAGTCGGTGATGCCCTTGGCCTTCAGTTCCTCGGCTGTAAAGGCGAAGCGCCGGTCGGTCTTCCCGTCCTCCTCGACCAGCTTGTCGTCGGCGCTGCGCTCGGCAACCAGATGGTTGCGAAGATCGGCTTCGCGCACGCGTGGGCGCTCCAGGCGCTGCGGGTCTGTCAACTGGGGAACGAGAATGTCTGGGTCGATCCCCTGTTCCTGCACGGACCGGCCCGAAGGCGTGTAGTAGCGTGCCGTCGTCAAGCGAAGTCCGGTCTCAGCTGAGAGCGGGATGAGTGTCTGCACCGAGCCCTTGCCAAAGGTGCGCTGACCCACCACCAGCGCACGGCGACTGTCCTGCAGGGCGCCAGCGACAATCTCGGCGGCAGAGGCCGAGCCTTCGTCCACCAGCACCACGATCGGCCTGCCGCCGGTCAGGTCTGGCGACCGGGCATAATAACGCTCAATCGACTCCTTCGTGCGGCCGCGCTGGGACACGATTTCGCCTCGCTCGAGGAAGGCGTCGGCAACCTCGATTGCCTGGTCGAGAAGCCCGCCCGGGTTCGAGCGCAAGTCGACCACAAACCCCTGGAGCGATGCCCCAAGCTGGCGGTCGAGTGCCGTGATTGCAAGCCGCGTCGCCTCACCTGTCTGCCGGTTGAAGGAGGAAATGCGGATGACACCGACATTGCCCCGTGCTTCCCAGCGCACTGGCTGCAGCTTGATGATCTCGCGCTTGAGCGTGAATTCGAGCGGCTTGGTGACTCCCGGGCGCACCACCGTCAGCTTGATCGATGTGCCGGGCCGGCCGCGCATCCTGTCAACGGCCTCATCGATGGTGGAGCCGAAGATGAGCTGGCCATCAAGATGGGTGATGAAATCCCCAGCGCGGATCCCGGCACGAGCAGCAGGCGTGTCGTCTGTCGGGGCCACCACCTTGACGGCACCATCCTCGGTCGTGACGGTAAGACCAAGGCCGCCATATTCGCCGTCGGTCTGCGAACGCATCTGGGCGTGGTCGCGCGCGGTCAGATAAGAGGAATGCGGGTCGAGGCTGGCGAGCATGCCGTCGATCGCCCCCTTGAGCAGGGTCTGGTCATCAACGGGCTCGACATAATTTTCCCGCACGCGCAAGAACACCTCGATGAAGGCGTCGAGCTGGCGGTAGGTCTCGTTCTGCCGCGCTGCCGAGACGGCCGAGCCGATCGGCATCCCGATGGCAATCGCCGCCGTGGCGGCGAGAAGGACGGTCGGCAGGCGCTTCGTCATCCAGTCCCAGCTCCCTATGGAAATTCCAAGTCTAGCACAGCCGCTCCGCCAGGGAAGAGGGAAGACGGCATCTCCTGGTGCGACCTTCGGCTCACGCGCCTCGATGATAGGGATGGCGGCTGAGGATGGCGAACGCCCGGTAGAGCTGTTCGGCCAGCATTGCCCGCACCAGAAGATGGGGCCAGGTCGCAGGTCCGAAGGCCAGCAGCAGGTCGGCTTGCGCCCGCATGCTTTGCGGATGGCCGTCTGCATCGCCGATCACGAACGCGAGCTGCCGCACGCTGCGATCACGCCAGCCCGACAGGCGCGCGGCAAAGGCTTCCGAGGATAGGCTTGTTCCCTTCTCGTCGAGAACGACGGTCACATCGGGCCTGTCCGGCATCTGCCAACCCCTGCCAGCCTCGATGATCCTTGCTGGCACCGGAAGGCGGGCCAGATAACGTTCCGCGATCGCCTGTTCCTCTGTGCCTCGCCCCCTGCCGCCGGCAAGGATCAGGATTTGCACGCGTCAGCTGCCACCAGCGACTGCCCGCATGGGGGCACCGGCTGCATCGAATGCCCACATCTTCTCGATCGCGTAGAATTGCCGCACTTCCGGCCGGAACAGGTGCACGATGATGTCTCCGGCATCAAGCAGCACCCAGTCGGCAGCGGCAAGTCCCTCGATACGGACCGGAAGGCCAAAGGTTTCGCGGATCCTCTGGGCCAGCTTCTCGGCCATCGAGGCCACCTGCCGAGTCGATCGCCCGCTTGCGATCACCATATAGTCGGCGATGGTCGACTTGCCGGTGAGCGGAATCGAGACGATGTCGAGCGCCTGGTCGTCATCGAGCGCGCCAAGCACCAGGGCGTGAAGCGCCTCGGCCCGGTCTTCGTCAGTCAAGCGGTTTCCCTTGCTTGCGCCGGCGCAACGTTTTCGGAAACCGGCAGGGACTGGGCCCAATGTGGGTCCGCCTGGCGGATGGCCGTCGCCGATTGCGGATCAAGCGCCTCGCGAAGGACGAACAGGGCAGGCAGCGTCTGACGTCTCCAGTTTTTCGGCGAGGAGCAGCGGTATCGCCGCAGCCAGCCCATCGCCGGAGCGAACTGGCTTCGCCCTGTATAGCCTGGCCGTGCCACCACGACAATCGGGACGCTGCGAGCGATCTCCCGCCAGGCTGTCCAGCGATGGAATTGGAGGAGATTGTCCGCTCCCATGATCCAAAGGAAGCGCAGATGCGGATAGAGCGCCTTGAGCCCAGCGATGGTATCAACTGTGCGCTGGGTTCCAAGCCGTGCCTCGATGTCCGTCACCCGGAGGCGCGGGTGCCGCGCAACCGCCCGGGCGGAGGCCATCCGCACGGCAAGAGGTGCCATGCCAAAAGCCGGCTTCAGCGGATTTTGTGGCGAGACCAACCACCAGACCTCGTCGAGCCGGAACCGGCGCATCACTTCGAGGCTGATGATGCGGTGACCACCGTGGGCCGGATTGAACGACCCGCCGAGCAGGCCGACGGAATGTCGCCGTCTCAACCGGGGCGCACCTGGCCGCTTCCGCGCACCTTGTACTTGTAGGTCGTGAGCCCCTCGAGCGCGACAGGCCCGCGGGCATGCAGCCGCCCGGTGGAAATTCCGATCTCAGCGCCGAAGCCGAACTCGCCACCGTCAGCAAACTGGGTGGACGCATTCCACAAGACGATGGCGGAGTCGACGGCATCCAGAAACCGCTCGGCAGTGGCAGCATCCCTGGTCACGATGGAGTCGGTGTGGTTTGAGCCATGAGCCGCGATATGGGCGATCGCGCCTTCCACCCCGTCGACCGTCGCGACCGAAAGGATGGCGTCGAGATACTCGGTATCCCAGTCCTCCGGACGTGCCGGCACGAGGCGCGGGTCAAGGCCGAGCAGATCCTCAGTGACCCGAACTTCGCAGCCGGCCTCGCACAGCCGGGCGAGCAGCGGGCCGCAGGCGGCAGCGATGGCGCGGTCGAGGAGAAGGGTCTCCATGGCACCACAAATCCCGGTGCGACGCATCTTGGCATTGAACGCGATGTCGGAGGCCATGGCGAGGTCAGCGCCACGATCGACATAGACATGGCAAATGCCGTCGAGATGGGCGAGCACAGGCACGCGCGCCTCCTGCTGCACGCGCGCGACCAGCCCCTTGCCGCCCCGCGGCACCACGAGATCGACCAGACCCTCGGCCCGGAGCAGAGCACCGACGAAAGCGCGGTCGGTGGTGGGTGCGAGCTGGACACAGTCCGCCGGCAGGCCTTCAGCGAGGATGCCTTCCGTGAGCGCGGCATGGATGGCCGCTGCTGATCGCGCCGCCTCGGAACCCGGGCGAAGGATGGCCGCGTTCCCCGCCATCAGGCAAAGGGCGCCAGCGTCTGCTGTCACATTCGGCCGGCTTTCGAAGATGATGCCGACGACGCCGATGGGCACGCGGACTCGGGCGATGTGCAAGCCATTGGGCCGCGTCCATTCGGCAATCGTCTCCCCTACCGGATCCGGAAGCCCGGCGACCGTGTCCAGCCCGGCGGCGATCCCCTCGATTCGCTTGGGATCGAGCGCCAGCCGGTCCAGCATGGCTGCCGAAAGGCCGTTGCTGCGCCCGGCGGCCGTGTCCGCGGCATTGGCTTCGAGGATTTGTGGCACGGCCCGCCGGATCGCCACAGCGGCCGCGTGGAGCGCGGCGGCCTTCTTCGCGGTTGGCGTTGCCGCAAGAATCCGGGCAGCCGCGCGGGCGCGCTGGCCCATCTCGCGCATCAGGGCGTCTGGGGAAAGGGCAAGGTTCACAGCATCACCATCTGGTCCCGGTGGATGACAGCAGAGCGCGGAGCATAGCCGAGGATTGCGCCGATTGCATCGCTGCGCTTGCCAGCAATCCGCGAAACTTCCTCGGCGTCATAGGCAACAAGCCCGCGGGCAATCGTGCGCCCGTCGGGCGCGACCACGTCGACGGCATCGCCGCGCGCAAAGCCGCCTTCGACAGCCGTGATCCCGGCTGCAAGCAGGCTGCGGCCCTGGCCAAGCGCTTGGGCGGCTCCAGCATCCACCCGCAGCCGCCCTTCGACCACCATGCGCCCGACCAGCCAGGCCTTGCGCGCTGGCGCGCCGGGTGCGGCCGGAAAGACGGTGCCTTGGCCGGTTTCGAGAAAGCGGGCCAGCGGGTGCGGCCCGGCGCCAGCGGCAATCGCAAGCGGAATGCCGGCGGCCCGGGCGATCCGCGCGGCCTCGAGCTTGGCTGCCATGCCGCCTGAGCCCATGCCTGAGCGCGAGCCGGAATCGGCAAGACTTGCGACCGCCTCGAGATCGGGCACAAGGTCGATCCGACGGGCATCGGGCGAGCGGTCGGGGTTGGCAGTATAGAGCCCGTCGACGTCGGACAGCAGGAGCACTGCTTCGGCACGCGCGGCCTGCGCCACGCGCGCTGCCAGCCGGTCATTGTCTCCGAAGCGGATTTCTTCTGTGGCAACGGAATCATTCTCGTTCAGGACCGGCACCACGCCGAGCGCCACCAACCGCTCGAGCGTGGCGGCAGCGTTGAGCCAGCGCCGCCTCTCCTCGAAATCGCCCAGGGTCACGAGCATCTGCGCAGCCTTGAGCCCGTGGGCTGCAAGCTGGTCCGCCCACAGCCCGGCAAGCCGGATCTGGCCCACAGCTGCTGCGGCCTGCGCATCCTCAAGGCTGGCCCGCCCGCCGCTCTTGAGCCCGAGCAGCCGGGCTCCGAGCGCAATCGCGCCTGATGACACAAGGATGACTCGCTGCCCCCGCGCAGCACAGGTGGCAACATCTTCGGCAAGCGTCGCGAGCCAGTCCCGCCTTGCGCTGCCATCGGCTGCAACCAGAAGCGACGAGCCGACCTTGACAACGAGCCGTGCCGCGTCACGGAACGGGGCGAGCCGTGCGTCGGTGCTCATGAGGACCTGCTCAGAGCGGCGACC
>NZ_JBRCLD010000102.1:0-20403 GCF_053487655.1 Thermaurantiacus sp.
ACCTTGACTATGCCATGTCGGTCATCGTCGCGCGCGCGCTGCCGGACGTGCGCGATGGCCTGAAGCCGGTGCACCGGCGGATCCTCTACGCGGGGCACGAGAACGGTTTCACGCCCGACAAGCCCTACCGCAAGTCGGCGCGGATCGTCGGCGACGTGATCGGCAAATACCACCCGCATGGCGACAGCGCGGTCTATGATGCGCTCGCCCGGATGGCGCAGGACTGGTCGATGCGGCTCCCGCTCATCGACGGCCAGGGCAATTTCGGCTCGATGGACCCGGACCCGCCGGCGGCGATGCGCTACACCGAGGCGCGGCTCTCGAAGGCGGCAATCGCGCTCATCGAGGATATCGACAAGGCAACCGTCGACTTCCAGCCCAATTATGACGGGCAGGAGGAGGAGCCGACCGTGCTGCCGGCGCGGATCCCCAACCTGCTCGTCAATGGCGCGGGCGGGATTGCCGTTGGCATGGCAACCAACATCGCGCCGCACAATCTCGCCGAAGTGATCGATGCCTGCCTTGCTGTCCTCGACGACCGCAGTCTTTCCGCCGCCGATCTCATGGCCCATGTGCCCGGGCCCGACTTCCCGACCGGCGCCCTCATCTTGCGCACGTCCGGCCTCGTCCAGGCGATGACGACGGGGCGCGGCTCGATCATCGTGCGGGCGCGGGTGGCGCATGAGACGACGGGTGGCGCGAACCGAGTTGTCATCACGGAAATCCCGTACCAGCAGGGCAAGGCCGCGCTCGTCGAGAAGATTGCAGAAGCCGTCAAGGACAAGCGGATCGAAGGCGTCTCCGACCTGCGCGATGAATCGAACCGCGAGGGGGTCAGGATCGTGCTCGACCTCAAGCGCGAGGCCGTGCCCGAAGTCGTCATCAACCAGCTGTTCCGCCACACGCCGGCGCAGGGTTCGTTTGCAGTCAACATGCTGGCGCTTCGCGGCGGCCGGCCTGAGCAGCTCAACCTCAAGGACATGGTCGAAGCCTTCCTCCTGTTCCGCGAGGAGGTGGTCACCAGGCGTTCGCGCTTCGAGCTCGACCGCGCGCGTGAGCGCGCGCATGTGCTGCTGGGGCTGGTGGTTGCCGTCGAGAATCTGGACGAGGTGGTGGCAATCATCCGCAGGAGCGCGTCTCCCGCAGAAGCGCGGGCAGCGCTTCTTGGGAGGGAATGGCCGGTTGCTGGCATTGCGCCCTATCTCCGCCTCGTGGACGCCGCCGAGCTCGAGCGCGAGGGCGAGGACCTGACTGGCAAGACCTACCGCCTCTCCGAAACCCAGGTACGCGCCATCCTTGACTTGCGCCTGCACCGGCTGACGGCGCTCGGGCGCGAGGAGATCAGCACCGAGCTCGAGGCGCTCGCCAGCCGGATCGCCGACCTGCTCGACATCCTCGGCAGTCGCGCACGGCTTCTCGAGGTCATCAGGGGCGAGCTTCTGGACGTGCGGCAGGCCTTTGCCTCGCCACGCCGGACCGAAATCGTGGACGCGGACGATGTCGACGACGAGGATCTCATTGCGCGCGAGGACATGGTGGTGACGGTCACTTCGACCGGGTGGATCAAACGCACCGCGCTCATGACCTACCGGGCGCAGAAGCGCGGCGGCAAGGGCCGCACCGGCATGGCAACCAAGGAAGAGGATGTGGTGACGGAGCTGTTCGTCGCCTCGACGCATGCGCCGGTGCTGTTCTTCTCCTCGGCTGGCAAAGTCTATCGCCTCAAGGTCTGGCGACTGCCCGAAGGGGGACCAGCGACCAAGGGCCGGGCCATGGCGAACCTGTTGCCGCTCGAGGCTGGCGAGACCATCACGACGGTGCTCCCCCTGCCGGAGGATGAGCGCGAATGGAGCCGGCTCCATGTGCTGTTTGCGACTGCGCGCGGGCTGGTGCGCCGCAACCGCATGGACGCCTTTGCCAATATTCCAAGCAACGGCAAGATCGCGATGCGGTTTGAGGAGGGTGTGGCTGACCGTCTGATCGGCGCCGTTCTGTGTCACGAGCACCAGGACGTGCTGCTTGCTGCACGCTCTGGCAAGGCGATCCGGTTCGAAGTGACGGCAGTGCGCGAGTTCCAGTCCCGCACGTCAACGGGCGTACGCGGCATGGACCTTGATCCCGGTGACGAAGTGATTTCGGTCTCCGTGCTGAACCGGGTCGGCACCACGGCCGAGGAGCGCGAGGCCTATCTCCGCTCGGCGCCGTGGAAGCGGGACCCGCAGCCACTCGAGGGGCTCACGCCTGCGCGGTTTGCAACCATGCAGGAGCGCGAGCAGTTCATTTTGACCATCACCGCCAATGGCTATGGCAAGCGCTCGTCAGCTTATGAGTATCGGCGCACCAATCGCGGCGGCAAGGGCATTGTCAACATCGACACGTCTGCGCGCAACGGGCAGGTGGTGGCGAGCTTCCCAGTCGAGCCGGCCGAGCAGCTGATGCTGGTGACCGACCAGGGCAAGCTCATCCGCCTGGGGGTTTCCGACATTCGGATCGCCGGGCGGGCAACCATGGGAGTGACGCTGTTCAAGGTGGCGGATGGTGAGCATGTCGTCTCCGCAGCGCGGATCCGCGACACCGAGGAGGGCGACGAAGGCGGCAACGCGCCGGCATGATCCTTGGCATCGAAAGCTCGTGCGACGAGACGGCAGTCGCGCTGGTGACGGCAGATCGGCAAGTGCTGGCAAGCCGCATTGCCTCGCAAATGGACGTGCACGCGCCCTTCGGCGGGGTGGTGCCGGAGCTTGCGGCGCGCGCCCATGTCGAGCGGCTGGCGCCAATGGTGGAGGCCGTGCTGACGGAAGCGGGAATTGCGCTCACAGAGGTGGACGCAGTGGCCGCAACTGCCGGGCCAGGCCTCATTGGCGCGGTCATGGTGGGGCTGGTGACTGGCCAGGCCCTCGCCTTTGCAGCCGGAAAGCCATTCGTGCCGGTCAACCATCTCGAAGCGCATGCGCTCTCGCCGCGACTGGTCGATAGCGGCCTTGGCTTTCCCTACCTGCTGCTGCTGATCTCCGGTGGCCACTGCCAGCTCCTGGGCGTGGAGGCCGTCGGGCGCTACCGGCGGCTGGCAACGACCATCGACGATGCTGCGGGCGAAGCCTTTGACAAGGTGGCAAAGCTTCTTGGGCTGGGCTTTCCAGGCGGGCCGGCACTTGAGGCCCTGGCCCGAGGTGGCGACCCGACGGCTGTTCTCCTGCCGCGGCCGCTGGTCGGATCTTGCGAGCCGCACTTCAGCTTTGCCGGACTGAAGACCGCAGTGCTGCGGGCAGTCGCCGCCGGCGGGCATGGAACGGCCGACCTTGCCGCGAGTTTCCAGGCCGCGGTCACCGACTGCCTGGTGGACCGCACCGGGCGCGCGCTGGCGCGGTTCCCGGAAGCGACCGCGCTGGTGGCCGCGGGCGGGGTCGCGGCGAACGGGGCAATCCGGGCGGCGCTCGAAGCAGTTGCCGCGCAGCACGGCCTGCCGCTGGTGGTGCCGCCGCCGGCGCTGTGCACTGACAATGCCGCGATGGTCGCCTGGGCTGCGATCGAGCGCCGGCAGGCCGGGCTTGCCGATGACCCGGAGATGCCAGCACGGCCGCGCTGGCCGCTTGATCCCCTCGCCGAGCCCGTGCGCGGCGCAGGCGTCAAGGCATGATCGCGGTCATCGGCGCTGGCGCCTGGGGGACGGCGCTGGCACAGGCGATGGCCAGCGATGGAACGCCTGTCCTCCTCTGGGCACGCGAGGCGCAAGTGGCGGATGCCATCAACCGCACGCGCGAGAACCCGCTGTTCCTCCCCGGGCAGCGTCTTGGCCATGGGATTCGCGCAACTGCAGATCTCGCCGAACTGGCACGCGAAGCGCGACATGTGCCCTGGCTCCTCGTGGTGCCAGCCCAGCATATGCGAAGACTGATGGCAGGCATGGAAAGCACAGCCGCAGCAGTCCTGCTGCTTTGCGCCAAGGGGATCGAAGCCGGCACCGGCAAGCTCATGACCGAAGTGGCAGCAGAGATGGCCCCTGGCGTGCCGCTGGCCGTCCTGTCGGGGCCGAGCTTTGCTGCCGATGTGGCGGCCGGACTTCCGACTGCCGTCACGCTTGCAGCCCCCTCGCTTGCCGAGGCGAGGGATCTCGCGAAGCGGCTGGCAAGGCCTGGGCTGCGGCCCTACGCAAGCGATGACATGGTAGGCGCTGAAGTGGGCGGTGCCATCAAGAATGTGCTCGCCATTGCCTGCGGCGTGGTGGTGGGCGCTGGCCTGGGCGACAGTGCGCGCGCTGCCCTGGTTGCGCGCGGCTTTGCGGAGATGACTCGCTTCGCAGTCGCCCGCGGCGGGCGGGCGGAGACGCTTGCAGGCTTATCTGGCCTTGGCGACCTGGTGCTCACCTGTGGCAGCCTTCAGTCCCGCAACATGACGCTTGGGGCAGCGCTCGGGCGCGGGGTGCCAGCAGCCGAAGCACTCGCGGGCCGGCTTTCCGTCGCCGAAGGTGCTTCAACAGCGCCAGTGCTGGTGCGCGAAGCCGAGCGGCTTGGAGTGGACATGCCCATTTGTTCAGCGGTGGCGGCTCTTCTTGAGGGGCGCATGACAGCCACGCAAGCCGCCGAACACCTGCTGGCGCGGCCGCTGCGCGCGGACGAACGCTAAGCAGCCAACGCTTCCTTGTCATCCCGCTGTCACGGGTTTCTCATTCCGCTGTCACAGCCTCAACATATTGGGCCACGAGTCGGGAAGGCCCACAAGGCCAAGGCTAGCGCAAGGGCAGATGCCATGGCGACTCGAGCGGCGGCACACCCGCCCCAAGCACAAGTTTCGCGAGCCGAGGCGGTGCGGGTGGAAGCGGTTGGACTTCGCGTCATCGCAGGGCGCGGGCCGGCCTGGCTCAACGAGGAGGATGGCGACGAGCGGCCCGCGAAGTTGCGGGTGCGCACCGTCTTCATCTCCGACATCCATCTCGGAACGCCAGGATGCAACGCCGATCTCCTGTGGGATTTTCTCCATTCGGTCAAATGCGAGACCCTCTATCTGGTCGGGGACATCATTGACGGCTGGCGGCTGAAGCGGGGCTGGTATTGGCCGACCCGGCACAATGATGTGGTCCGGCGTGTCATGAAGATGGCAAAGAAGGGCACACGCGTCGTCTATATTCCTGGCAACCATGACGAGGTGCTGCGCGATTTCGTGGGCCTCTCGTTCGGGGACATCGAGATTGTCGCCGAGGCCGTGCACGAAACTGCCGATGGCCGGAAGCTGCTGGTGCTCCATGGCGACGAGTTTGATGGCGTAGTGCTCTATGCGCGCTGGCTCGCCTTCCTGGGCGACCATGCCTATGCGCTGCTGCTTCGGCTCAATTTGTGGTTCAATGCCGCAAGACGCGCGCTCGGTCTGCCCTACTGGTCCTTGTCGGCGCATTTGAAACACCGGGTCAAGCGCGCCGTCGAGTTCATATCCGCCTTTGAGGAAGCCGTCGCCCATGCGGCTGCACTGCGTGGCGCCGATGGCGTGGTCTGCGGCCACATCCACTCGGCGGAAATCCGCGAGATGGGCACAATCACCTACTACAACGACGGGGACTGGGTCGAAAGCTGCACCGCGTTGGTCGAGCATCATGATGGGCGGATGGAGCTGATCGACTGGGCGGCAAGAAAGCGCGCCGAGGCGGCTGTCGGGCGGCGGGTCGCCGTTGCCAGCTGAGGTCCTGGCCGGCATCGACAGCAGCGGACCCGCGCCTGCCGCGCGTGCGATGCGCCTGGCGCTGGTGACCGATGCCTGGGTGCCGCAGGTCAATGGCGTGGTGCGGACGCTGCAGACGACAGTTGAGCGGCTGCGCTCGCGCGGCGCAGACGTGCTCGTCATCTCGCCTGACCAGTTTGCCTCCATGCCCTGCCCCACCTATCCCGAGATCCGGCTGGCCCTGGCCCGTCCGGGCGCAGTGGGGCGGCTGATCGAGGGCCACCAGGCGAACGCCGTGCATATTGCCACCGAAGGCCCGCTGGGGCTCGCGGCGCGGCGTCATTGCCTCAGAGTCCGGCGAACCTTCACCACCAGCTTCCACACCCGCTTTCCCGACTATGTCGAAGCCCGCACTCGGATCCCGGCCCGGTTCGGCTGGCGTTTTCTCTCCTGGTTCCACGGTCCCGCGCGGGCTGTGCTGGTCGCAACACCGACGCTCGCTGCCGAGCTCGCCGAACATGGCCTCACGCAAAGCCGGATCTGGTCGAGGGGGGTGGATCTTGGCCGCTTCCGCGCTGGCCTGCCAGCACCTGAAGCCTATGCTGGGCTCGCGCGGCCGATCCTCCTGAATGTGGGGCGGGTGGCGATCGAGAAGAACCTCGAGGCCTTCCTTGCGCTCGACGTTCCGGGCTCCAAGGTGGTGGTCGGTGATGGGCCAGCGCTTGCGGCCCTGAAGACGCGATTCCCGGATGTGCTGTTTCTTGGCGCGCTTGCCGGGGAAGCGCTCGCACGCGCCTATGCCGGAGCGGACCTGTTCGTGTTCCCGAGCCGGACCGACACCTTCGGATTGGTACTGGTGGAAGCGATGGCAAGCGGCTTGCCAGTCGCAGCCTACCCGGTGCCAGGACCGCTTGACGTGGTGGCCGACAGCGGCGCCGGCGCCCTCGACGAGGATCTTGGCGCAGCCGTGATGGCAGCGCTGCGAATCCCACGCGCAGCAGCGCTCGAGCGGGCGCGCGACTTCAGCTGGGAGGCCGCAGTCGATCAGTTCGAGGCGGCACTCGAGGATTGCTTCGGTGTGGTGCCGCGGCCCCGGCGCTGGCTGGGACGCGGGGCGCGCCCGGCGCTAGCGCCTCCCCTCGCACACCCCAAAGACGCTTGCGGCTCCGCCCGGGAGGACGGGCGGATCAGAAGCTGAAGGTCGCAGACAAGGAGAAGCTGCGGCCGCGCTCGTAGAGATTCTGGAAGATCCGGGATTTCTCCAGCTCCTGATATTCCTCGAAACGGGTGTTGGTAAGATTGCGCGCCTCGAACTTGAACTCGACTGGCGTGCGGCCGAGTTCGAGCGCTTCCCGCCAGACGAAGTCAAGCTGGATTCCCGGACGTTCCTTATAGTCCGGCGTGCCGGTTGGCCCACGCTGGGTCACCCGGTCGCTGGCATAGCCGATGAGGAGAGTCTGCTCGGACAGCCGGTCGATATGGTTCAGGCCGAGTTCGAGATTGGCGATATGGCGCGACTGGCCGGTGAGCGGTGCGCCATCGATGAAGACGTCCTTTGCCGGAATCACATTGCCTTGGGTGTTGATCGTGGTGTCCCCTTCGCGAACGCGGATGCGCGAGTCAGTGTAGGTATAGTTGGCGTTGATAAGGAAGCGGCGTGCATCGAGCAGGCCGATCCCGAGCGCATCGAGGGGGAATTGCTTCACCACCTCGACCTCGCCACCGATCAAGCGGGCGGTTGGCGCATTGGCGAAGGTGATGAGGAAGGTGCCGCCGGACTCGAAAGTGACGGTCTCGATGGGATTGTTGATCCGCTTGTAGAAGCCGCCGACCGTCACGCGATCCGCTTCGCCGAAATACCATTCATAGCGGCCGTCAGCGTTCAGAAGCTGGCTGTCGACAAGAAACTGGTTACCGAAGGCCGTCCGGTCGGTGTCGATGTCAAGATAGGGCTGAGGCGCGAGCTCGCGGAACTGCGGCCGCGCAACCGTGCGCGAACCCGACACGCGAAGCTGCATGTCATCGCGGAAGTTCCAGGTGATGGTGCCGCCGGGCAGGAAGTAGCCGCGCTTGATCTCCGTCTGCGGCAATGGCGGGTCGGTTGCGAACACTCCGCGCGGGCTCACCTTCTGGACTGCATCTTCATAGCGGACCCCACCGGTCACAGTGACGGCATCCAGCACTTCGGCGTCGAACTGGAGGAAGCCGGCATGCACCCGCAGGCTTGCATCATAGAAGGCGGCCCCTTCTGCCCCCGAGACCTCGCGCAGCACCACGCCGTAGGTGTAGACGTTGAAGTCGGAGAGAAGATAGTCGATCCGCTGCTGGGCGACTTCGAGCGGGAGGGCAGCGCCATTGGCGCGGACATAGCGATAGTCCCGGCGTTCGGACTCGCGCTGGTTGTCATAGAAGGCGTAGCCGCCAGAGACGGTGACCGGGCGGTCGAGAGCCAGCTTGTAAGCGGCATCGAGGTTGGCGCCGATGACCTGGTCCTGGAGATCAGAGAAGGCAATCCGTGCGAAATTGCCGTTCTGCGTGAGGTCGTTCACGAAATCCTTGACGCGGGCATCGAACCGGTAGCTGTCAGACCGCTCATAGGGCGATTTGCGTCCGCTCTCGGCGTAAGCGCCACGCGCCGTCAAGGACAGATCGCCGAAGCGGAACTCGCCAACGAGCTGCGAGGTATAGAGCTGGCGCTCGAACCAGCTGGTGAAGCTGCGGATGACCTCGTCATCATCGCCCACATTGACGGTATCAAGGCCGCGCTGCATCCGCGCTTCCTTGAGCGTATCGCGGACAAAGAAGTTGGTCGCCCGGACCTTGTGCTCACCGAACTCGAAGGCAAGGCCAAGCAGGCCGCTCACCTGGACATTGTTGTCGGTAGAGAAAAAGCGGTAGTCTTGGTCGGGATTGAGGCCGCGCGTGCCATCCGGGTTGACGGTAACACCAAAGGCCGTTTGCTGGAGGCCGCCGCGCGTGCGCCAGTCATTGTCCCAGCTGCCGGAGACGACGAGACCGAACCGGTTCTCGCCCACATCCCAGCTGTTGCCGGCGGCAAAGTCGAGCGACATGTCGGCAGGGATATTCGGGTTGCGCTGGATGAGGGTGGTTGGCGTATTGACAAGGCTTGCGGTCGCGGCCTGGACGAACGGCAGCGGAAAATTGTCTCCAACCTCAAGCCTCTGGCCCGATCGCTTGGCATCGCGCAGGGCCGTGGGCAGCCGACGCGTGCCATCGTCGAAACCCGTGAAGTCGGTGCGGGAGCCGAAATAGGTATAGCCGAGGTTCCCCGTGGTGACCGAGTTGCCGCCCACCGAGCCTCCGACTTGGAAGAAGCGCTCCGCAGGAGTTGACCGCGTGGTCAGGTTGATGACGCCGCCGCCGAATTCGCCCGGAAAGCTGGGGGCGAAGGTCTTCTGGACCAGCGACGAGGAAATGACAGAAGTGGGGAAGAGATCGAGCGGGACGACGCGCTTCAAGGGCTCGGGCGAAGGCAGCGGTAGCCCGTTCAACAGCGCCGAGGAATAGCGCTCGCCAAGACCACGCACATAGACATATTTGCCGCCAACAACCGACAAGCCTGTCACCCGCTTCAAGGCCCCGGCGATGTCGCCTTCCCCCGTGCGGGCGATTTCGGCCGAAGACAGGACCGAGACAATCGAAGGCGTGGTGCGCACGACATTGGGGATGCGGGTGCCACGCACCACAATCTCGTCAGCCTCGAGCACAGCCGCGCCCGGCCCGACGACTTCGACTTCCTCCTCAGGTGGCGGCGTTGACGCCGGCGCTTCGGGAGCTGTCTGGGCAAGCACCGGGAGGCCGGCGAGCGCGGTTGAAAGAAGAAGAAGGCCGCTGCGCGTGAAGCTGTTCGTCATTCTTGTCCCCCGGAGCTTGAACCGGTCCTCGGCGCACCCGCAGGCGCTGGCGCGCGCCGGACGGCGCGGGCCAACCGCCTGCGCGTTTAGCATCAGGGCCTCGGCCGCGGCGCGTCTTCGCACGCCGGACTGCCAGTCCCACCCAAGCCGCACGACCAGCCGGCAAACCAGCGATCGTCGGCATTGCGGAAGGCGCCGATGTAGGTCGTGTTGGTAAGATAGGGGTTGATCGACGCAACTGGCGTGGTGGTGACAGCAAGTTCATTGGCACCAGGGAAGAAGGTGCCCGTCAAGGTGCTGGTACCATTGAGGACGTTGCGAGTCTCGGTGGGAGGCGTCGTGTTCGTCCCATTGAGGATGGCCGTGATCTGGTCCACCGTGATGCCAGTGCCAGCCACCGCAGTTGTTGGACCGCAGGAGAAGAAGGTCGAGCGGAACACGGGCGGACCCACCTTGTCGAGAGCCGGATCCGGCGCGTTGATGGTGAAGGGATTGGCCATCTGGACGCAGCCCGTCGTGGTGGTGGGCGCCACGATCGAGTTGAAGATCCGGAAGTCCGTCCCGCCGCGCTGGAGGATGGCAGCCGGAGGCCGGCGATGGATGAGCGTCATGTTCGCAAACAGCGGGTTCGACCGCGGCGTGAACAAGTCGTTGCCCGAAGTGTCGGCCTCGATCGACCGGTCACCGCCTGCCGAGCGGCCGACCGACAGCACGAACTGGTTGACGCCCTTGTAGCCGAAATCGGTATCAAGCGCGTCGTCGTCGGTTCCTGTTGCCACCAAGAACTTGCCGTTCACCCGGCCGCCAAACCATTCGTAGGCGTCATCCGAACTGTTGTGGATCTGGATATTCTCGAACACCGTGCCAGCGCCGACGCCGCCAAGCGTGATGCCATTCAACTCATTGCCCGGCGCAATCTCAAAGCCCGGATAGCGGACTTGCACGAACCGCAGCGAGCCCGAGGAATCATTGATGTCCGCGCCGCCATAGAAGGCGTTGGTCGTGCCTTCGATCTGGCTCTCGCAGTTGACCGAGCCACCCGGCACGCCGACCCCGATACAGCGGTTGATAGGAGCCCGGCCGAGGAGCACGAGACCTCCCCACTGGCCGATCGATTCCGCGCCGGCCGTCCCTTCAACATTGGCTCGGCTGGTGAAGATGATCGGCCGCGTTGCCGTGCCGTTGGCGACCAGGCGCGAACCGCGGTTCACCAGAAGGAAGTCGGCACCCGAAGTCCCGAAAATGACAACACCGGGCTCGATTGCAAGCGTTGCCGACGCACCGCCCGGCTTATTGCCGTCGCCGCCAACGTCACGGCCGACATCAACCCGGCCGGAGAGCGAGTAAAGCGTGCCAGGGCGGAAAGGCAGCAGCAGGCTGCCGGTGATAACACCAGTGAGCTGGCAGTTCCGAAGACCGACGATCAGGCCGACGTTGGTCGTGCCAGGAGGGCAATCGGGATCGGCCGTGCCGGGAGTGGGTGTCGGAGTCGGTGTCGGGGTTGGCGTGGGCGTGGGCGTGGGTGTCGGCTGGACAATGATTCCCTCGCCTGGAGAAGCGATGTCCGTGGCACCGGTGCAGGCCGCAAGCGCAAGCGCGGAACCGATGAGGAGCAGGGTGCGGAACTGCAGGCCGCTGGCGTTCGACATGGGGGTCCCCTCTTTCCCGGTTGGCAGGAGTTTGACACGCCCGACGGCCGCCACAGCCCCCGGACGCCCGGGGCCCTAGCTTCGGCCCATGACGCTTGGATGACTGAGTTGTGACGGATTCATTGCAGATGCGGTGATCGGACGCAGTCGCCCGTCAGGCCGCAAGAAGGGGCAGCCCGGCGAGCAGCTGTTCCTCGCTGAGGCCGGGAACCGACTCACGGCCCGCCTCCAGGAGGACGGGAATGGCAAGGGGGCTCGCGCGCGCAAGCGGGACGTGGAGGAGATTGGTCCGGGCGCGGGCAAGCAGGCCCTCGAGGCGAGCGATGTCGGTAATCTTCGCCGACGCTTCCGCCCAGGCCGTCTCGAGCAGGAGATGATCGGGCTCGTGGCGGCGCAAGACGTCGAAGATGAGATCGGTTGAGATGGCAAGCGCACGCGCGCGCTTGGGCCGGCCTGGCTCGCCGCGGGGGACGAGGCCGGAGACGACCGCCACATCGCGGAAGGCGCGGCGCAGGAAGGGAGTCTGTTCGATCCATTGGCGCAATTCTGCGCCCACCACGCCTTCGCCAAGAAGCGCGGCCGGATCCCGCACGGTTCCGTGGCTCCAGATGGCGAGCGCATAGTCGTTTGCAACAAAGCCGACGGGCATGAGGCCGGCCCGCTCCATGCGCCGCGTGAGAAGAAGGCCAAGCGCCTGGTGGGCGTTGCGCCCCTCAAAGCCATAGAGGAGGAGATGGTGGAGCCCGTCGCGCGGGAAGGTTTCCACAAGCAGCCGGTCGGCTGAGGGCAGAACCGACACCATGCGCTGGAGGGCCAGCCATTCCCGGACATCGGCTGGCATCCGTGCCCAGCTTGCAGGGTCAGCGAGCATGGCGCGCACCCGCGTGGCAAGGTTGGTCGCAAGCGGCATCCGGCCGCCGACATAGGTTGGGATGGCAGGCGGGCGACGGCTGAGGCGCGTCAAAAGCTCACCCTCGGCATGGCCAGTCACTTCGAGGGTCAGGCCAGCGAAGGCGAAGCTGTCCCCGATCTGAAGCTGGCTTGCAAACCATTCCTCGATGGTGCCGAGCGCGCGACCGCGGCCGAGGCGGACGGCAACCACTGGAGCCTCGACGATGACGCCAGCATTGGCCCGGTGCTGGGCGGCAAGCCGCGGGTGGGCAAGCCGGAAGCGGCCGTCTGGCCCTTCAACGATGCGGCGGAAGCGGTCGTAGGCGCGAAGCGCATAGGCGCCAGTTGCCGCAAGATCGAGGGTGCGGTCGAACTGTTGCCGGGAGAGAGTGGCATAGGGCGCCGCGCTGGTCACTTCCGCATAGAGGGCGTCAGCTTCGAACGGGGCGCATGCTGCCATGCCGACGATATGCTGGGCCAGCACGTCGAGGCTGCCCGTGCGCGGCGGGTCGGCCTCGAAGTCGCTGGCCTCGACAGCATCGCATGCTGCCAGTGCCTCGAGATATTCAAAGCGGTTGCCTGGCACGATGACGGCCTTCGACGGCGAATCGAGCCGGTGGTTGGCGCGCCCGGTGCGCTGGAGGAGGCGCGCTGCCCCCTTGGGCGCCCCCATCTGGACGATGAGCTCGACATCGCCCCAGTCAATCCCGAGGTCGAGGCTTGAGGTGGCAACGACAGCGCGCAGCCGGCCTTCGGCAAGCGCAGCCTCGGTCTTTAAGCGGGCTTCCGGGGCGAGCGAGCCATGATGGATCCCGATCGGGAGGCTGTTGTGGTTCTCGGCCCACAAGTCGCGGAAGACCAGCTCAGCAACGGCGCGGGTGTTCACAAACACGATCGTCTGGCGGTGCTGTTCGATAAGGCGGAGGACCTCAGCGGCAGCGTGGCGGCCATTGTGGCCAGACCAAGGGATCCGGCCATCGGGCACGAGGATGTGGATCTCAGGCCGGGCGCCAGCCTCGCCCCTGATGATTTGCGCCTCCTTGCCCACGGGGGCAAGCCAGCGCGCAAGTGCGGGCGGGTCAGCGACGGTTGCCGAAAGGCCGACCCGGCGCATCGCGGGCGCAAGCGCCTGGAGGCGGGTGGCAGCAAGCGCGAGGAGATCGCCGCGCTTGCCGGGCGCAAGGGCGTGGATCTCATCGACAATGAGAGTCTCGACTTCGGCAAGGACGCGGGGCGCTTCGGGCCAAGTGAGGAGGAGCGACAGGCTCTCTGGCGTGGTGAGCAGAATGTCGGGCGGGTCGTGGCGCTGGCGGGCCTTGCGTTCGGCCGATGTGTCGCCAGTGCGAGTCTCGACTCGGAGGGCTAGGCCCATGCCAGTGATGGGAGCCAGGAGGTTGCGGGCGATGTCGGCCGCAAGCGCCTTCAGTGGCGAGACATAGATGGCGCGAAGACCGCGGGGCCTCGCGCTTTGGCGGGCAGCGGCATCGAGCACGGGCAGAAAACCGGCCAACGTCTTGCCAGCGCCAGTTGGCGCAACGAGGAGGGCATGGGCGCCCACGCGCACGGCCTCAAGCATTGCCAGCTGGTGCGAGCGCAGCTTCCAGCCGCGATTGGCAAACCAGGCGGCAACCGCCGGGGCAAGCGGTTGCGGGCCTGGTTGCAGGCCTGGCGGAGCCGGCCTAGGTGCTGGAGCATGGTGCACGGGACAGGATCATGAGGAAGCGATACAGCTTCGCCAAGTTTCTCGGTGCCGCGGGCATCGGTGCTGCGGCACCCTTGCTTGCTGCCGAGGGCATGTGGCTGCCAAGCCAGGCGCCAGCGCTGCAAAGCCAGCTCCGGGAAGCCGGGCTTGCCATCCCGCCCGAGCGCCTCGCCGATCTCCATGCTGCGCCGATGGGGGCGATCGCCTCGCTCGGCGGTTGCTCGGCGAGCTTTGTCTCGGCAGACGGGCTGGTGGCAACCAATCATCATTGCGTGCTGGGCTCGATCCAGTTCAACGCCAGCCCAGAGCGCAACCTTCTGCGCGACGGGTTTCTTGCCCGCACGCGCGCCGAAGAACTGCCAGCCGCACCAGGAACAAGGGTTCTGGTCATCGACTCGCTCGACGATGTGACGGCGGCGATGCTCGCGGGAATCACGCCGAAGCTGACCGGCGCCGCACGAATCCGCGCGCTTGAGGCCAACCGCAAGGCGATCGTGGCAGCGTGTGAAGTGGAGCCCGGCATCCGCTGCGAGGTCCGGAGCTATTTCGGTGGCAGCCAATATTGGCGGCAGAAGATGCTCGAGATCCGGGATGTGCGGCTGGTGCACGCTCCCGCCGAAAGCATCGGCAATTTCGGCGGCGAGGTCGACAATTGGCAATGGCCGCGCCACACGGGGGACTACAGCTTCTATCGCGCCTATGTCGGGCCCGACGGCCGGCCGGCCGCCCCTTCACCTGCCAATCGGCCCTATCGGCCACGCGCCCATCTCAAGATCGCGCGCGAGGATCTGAAGGATGGCGATTTCGTCCTCATCGCTGGCTTTCCCGGCGCGACCGAGCGGTTCCGCACGGCCGCTGAGACCGAAGGCTGGTATGGCCGGATCTACCCGCGCCAGCAGCGGATGCTGGCGGACTATTCAGCGCTCATCGCGCGCGAGACACAGACCGAAGCCGACCGGATCGCCTATGCCTCGATCAAGGCCGGGGCCGACAATTTTGCCAAGAAGATCGCCGGCCAGCTCGAGGTGGCAAACCGGTTTGGCCTTGTCGAGCTGAAGCGCGCCCGCGAGGCGGCGCTCGCAGACTGGGCAAGGAGGCCGGCCAACCGGCGCATCCACGGGCGCGCGCTTGTAAACTTCGACGGCCTCACTGGCGAAGCGCTCGCAGCCGATGAGGCGCGCCTTGTGAACGCAACCTTGAACCGGGCACAGCTGCTTTCTGCGGCACGCACCCTCTATCGCTGGGCAAACGAACAGCAGAAGCCCGATACCGAGCGCGAGCCCGGCTTCCAGGAGCGCGACCGGCAGCAACTCATTGACCGCTTGAGCCTCATCGATCGCCGCTTCGTCGCCCGGATCGACCGGGCAATCCTCATGCAGGCGCTGGCCGAGACAGCGACGCTTCCTGCAGCGCAGCGCAACACCGCGCTCGAAGCCAAGATCGCCGAACTGGGCCTCGACCGGCTCTATTCTGGCACCCGGCTTGGCGACCGGGCCGAGCGACTGGCCTGGCTCGACCGGCCAGTTGCCGAATTCATCGCCTCGGATGACCCGTTCATCCAGGTGGCAGTCGCGGCCTATGCGCAGGACATGGCAGCGGAAGGCCGGCGCAAGGAGTTGGACGGCCGGCTCGATGCCGCACGCGTTGCATGGATGGGCGCCGCAAGGGCCCATGCCGCAAGCGAAGGGCGTCTGCTCTATCCGGATGCCAATGGCTCGCTGCGCTTCACTTTCGGCCATGTGCGCGGACGGCAAACACGCGATGGCGAGGCCTGGACTGCCTTTACAACCGCCGCGGGCATCCTTGCCAAAGACACGGGCAAGGATCCGTTCAACAGCCCTCCGGCCCTGCTCGCCGCGCTCAAGGAAGGCAAGTGGGGCGCGCTTGGCTCACAGGCGCTCGGTACGCTTCCCGTCAACTTCCTCTCCACAACCGACATCACCAACGGCAATTCCGGCTCGGCAGTCATGAATGCGAAAGGGGAGCTGGTGGGGCTTGCCTTCGACGGCACGCTCGAGGGGATGCTCTCTGACTGGTGGTTCGATGAGGCGACGACGCGGACAATCGCAGTCGATGCCCGCTACATGCGCTTCGTAATCGGACGCGTGGACGGCGCGACCGAGCTGCTTCGCGAGATGGGGGCCGACTAGCCGCGACGGCGGTGGACGAGGATCACCCTCTCGCGCAGGAGAGCAACGCCCACGACCGTCAGTGGCACAGCAAGAATGACGCCAAGAGGCCCCATGAGGACGCCAAAGGCAATAAGCGCGAAGATGGTAAGCGCTGGCGGGAGGTCGGCAAGACGGCTCTGGGCCATGGGCGAGACCAGATTGCCCTGGATCTGCTGGACGGCGACGATGACGACGATGGTCCAGATGCCAGTCTCGATGCTGATCGAGAAACCGATGAGAATGGCGGGAATGGCAACGACGAACGTGCCGAGATAGGGCACGAATTCGCACAGGCCAGCAACCAGGCCAATGGCTGGCGCGCCCGGGATCCCGACCAGCGAAAGACCCGTGCCCGTTGCCAGTCCGACAAAGGCCATGCCAACCCCCTGGGCCTTGAGCCAGGCATGGAGCGAGCCGACGACCCGCTTCCAGGTGCGCATCAGGGCAAGCCGTCGCTCTGGAGGGACGAGGGCGAGCAGCGAGCGTGTGTAAAGCGAAGGCTGGGCCGCAAAATAGATCCCCCCCACCAGGATGATCGCCACCATCGAGAGCACGGTGCCGATCTCGGAAAGAAGCGTCTGGACAGCGGCCACCACCCGGTCAGCACGCGGAGTGATACCGGGAATTTCGGCCAGCAGACGGCGGCCCAAGTCGCTGGTCTTGAGCCAGGCCTCAAGATCCGCGAGCGCGTGCGGGAGCGAGGCCAGAAGAAGCTGGAATTGCGTTGCCATCGCGGCACCGAACAGCCAGAAGGCCGCAACCACGAAGGCGAGCGGCAGGATGACGGCAAGCGTGAAAGCAAGCCAGAAGGGAAGATGAAGCCGCCGGCGCAGGCTGCTCGCCAGCCGCGCCACCATCATGGCAACAATGGCACAGGCAAAGACGATGAGCAGAAGCTGCGACAGCTGCCAGATGAGGACGGCAGTGCCGACGGCTGCCATGAGGAGGAGCCCATTGCGAAAGACGCGTGCGCCCTCGGCCGGGACACGCCGCGACAGCTCCGGGACAGGCGGGGGGCGCAGGGCCTCGTTCATCTCGCCCTCCTGCCGCAATCGACGTGGATTGGGAAGCGCTCAGGCGCCGCCGCGGGCGCGCTCGGCAAGCAAGCGCAAGCGGAGCGCCTGGAGGCGGATGAAGCCCCTGGCGTCGGCCTGGTCATAGGCACCGGCATCATCCTCGAACGTGACATGGCGGAGCGAGTAGAGCGAGTGGGGAGACTTGCGCCCGGTAACCTGGACGCTGCCCTTGTAAAGCTTCAGCCGCACGGTCCCCGTGACATGGGCTTGGCTTGCGTCGATGGCGGCCTGGAGCATCTCCCGCTCGGGGGCAAACCAAAAGCCGTTGTAGATGAGTTCGGCGTAGCGCGGCATGAGCTCGTCCTTGAGATGCGCAGCGCCGCGATCAAGCGTGATGGACTCGATCCCGCGGTGAGCGACGTGCCAGATGGTGCCACCGGGCGTCTCATACATCCCCCGGCTCTTCATGCCGACGAAGCGGTTCTCAACCAGGTCAAGCCGGCCGATGCCATGGGTGCAGCCGAGCTCGTTGAGGCGGGCAAGGAGCGCTGCCGGCGACAGGCCTTCGCCATTGATGGCAACAGGGTCACCACGCTCGAAATCGATGGTGATGACTTCGGGTGTGTCGGGCGCATCCTCCGGGTCGTGCGTGCGGGAATAGACGTAGGGTGGCACGTCTTCCCACGGGTCTTCGAGGACCTTTCCTTCCGAACTGGTGTGAAGGAGGTTGGCATCGGTTGAGAACGGCGCTTCGCCGCGCTTGTCCCTGGGGATGGGGATCTGATGCGCTTCAGCAAAGGCGATGAGGGCTTCGCGGCTGGAGAGATCCCATTCGCGCCAGGGCGCGATGATGCGGATTCCGGGTTCGAGGGCATGGTAGCCAAGCTCAAATCGGACCTGGTCGTTGCCCTTGCCAGTTGCGCCATGGGCGACAGCATCGGCACCGACCAAGCGGGCAATCTCGATCTGGCGCTTGGCGATGAGCGGCCGGGCAATCGCCGTGCCAAGGAGATACTGGCCTTCATAAAGTGCATTTGCCCGCATCATCGGCATGACGAAGTCGGCGACGAATTCCTCGCGGAGATCTTCCACGAAGATTTCCTTGACGCCCAGAAGCTCGGCCTTGGCGCGCGCTGGTGCGAGCTCTTCGCCCTGGCCGAGATCGGCCGTAAAGGTGACCACCTCGCAGCCATAGTGGGCTTGCAGCCACTTGAGGATGACAGAGGTGTCGAGGCCACCGGAATAGGCCAGCACGACTTTGCGGATTTCCTCTGCCATTGCCCTCGTCCTTGCCTTCGCTTTGGCGGCGGCGCCTAGCGGGCCCGGCGCTGCCTCGCAATGGCAGTGCCGGCTTGCCGGCCGTGCACGTGGCGCCTAGAGGCGATGAAACATGGACCAGAGCTCCCCGGCCCGGCTTCGCCGCCCGCGCGGACGGCCGCGCCGGTCGTCTCTTCGCCGGCTGCTTCAAACCCTCCTTCTCGCCGGCTTTGCCTTTTTCGCGCTTGCCGTCCTCGCCCTCCTGGTTGCGGTCATGCTGACAGCGCAGTCGCTGCCGACTTTCCGCGAGATGATGAAGAGCCCGCAGGGGCAGTCGGTGGTGGTGCGCGCGTCGGATGGCACCGAGCTTGTGACTGTTGGCCCGAGCTTTGGTCGCTGGCTCGCCTATGACGAGATCCCGCCGCATATGGTGGCTGCCATGCTGGCTGTCGAGGACCGTCGGTTCCATTGGCACCCGGGCGTTGATCCCATCGGCACTGCCCGCGCGCTCCTCGTCAACCTGCGCGCCGGCGCCAATGTGCAGGGCGGCTCGACCATCACCCAGCAACTTGCGCGCAACCTGTTCCTCACCAACCGCAAGACCTGGGACCGCAAGCTCCGCGAAGCCGTGCTGGCCCTTGCCATTGAGCGCAAGTTCACCAAGCGGGCGATCCTCGAACTTTATTTGAACCGAGTCTATTTTGGCGGCGGCGCCTTCGGGATCGATGCTGCAAGCCGCAAGTTCTTCGGCCATTCGGCCCACGAGCTGAGCCTTGCTGAGGCAGCCATCATTGCCGGGCTGGTGAAAGCACCAAGCCGTTACGCGCCCTCTGCCGACCCTGAGCGCGCGCGCGCGCGGGGGGCGACGGTCATTGCGACCATGCGCGCAATCGGCGTGCTCACACCGGCCGAGGCAGCGGCTGCTGACACTGCCGCCGTCTCCTTCCGACTGGCCCGCGAGCAAGGCGATGTGCGCTACTTCACGGACTGGGTACTGGCCCAGCTCGAAACCCTGGTCGACGAGGCTAGCCTGCCGCTTGAAGTCACGACAACGCTCGTGCCAGAACATCAGAAGGCCGCCGAGGCGGCGGTGGCCACGGCGCTCCCGGCCGGCACCCAAGGCGCAATCGTCGCCATGCGGACAACCGGCGAGGTGACGGCCATGGTGGGCGGGCGAGACTATGCGACGAGCACATATAATCGCGCGACGGTCGCCCGCCGTCAGCCCGGCTCGGCCTTCAAGCTCTTCACCTATCTAGCGGCAATCGAAGACGGTCTCACCCCTGATACCATGGTCGTGGACGCGCCGATTACCATTGGTCGCTGGTCGCCCCGGAATGACAATGGGAAGTTCGTCGGCCCGGTCTTGGCGCGTGAGGCCTTTGCCCGCTCGATCAACACGGTCGCGGTCAAGCTCGCCCAGCAGGCCGGGTTCGAGGCGGTTGCTGCCATGGCGCGACGGCTCGGAATCACCACCCCCATCGACACGCGCCCGGCAATGGCGCTCGGAGCGTCCGAAGTGACGCTCCTCGAGCTGACTGCTGCCTATGCGGCCGTGGCAGCCGAAGGGCGCGAAGTGCGGCCGTTTGGGATCACGCGGGTTGCAACGGCTGATGGCCGGCTGCTCTACCGGCGCGAGGAGCCGTCGCCCCGAGTGCTGCTGGCGCCCCATGTCGCTGCCCACATGACGGCGATGCTGCGCGCTGCAGTCGAAACGGGAACCGCCCGCGCTGCGAAAATCGGCCGGCCGCTCGCTGGCAAGACCGGAACCACGACTGCGAACAAGGATGGCTGGTTCATCGGCTTCACGCCCGAGCTGGTGGCGGGCGTGTGGATTGGCCGCGACGATGCCCGTGCCGTACCCGGGCTGGCAGGTGGCCGAGCCCCGGCCCGAGCCTTTGCTGCCTTCATGGCACCAGCGCTTGCCGGCGTGCCCGTGGGTGAGCTCAACACGGCCGTTGAAGAGAGCATTTTCGGTCTCGAGCCCGATGCCGAAGTCTATGGCCTCTCCGCAGAAGAGGCGCCGGCGGCACCAGTGGAAGAGCCGCTGAGCGAACGCTGGCTTGACGAGGCGATCGCAACCCCAGCGCCACCGCCGGAGCCAGCTTCGCCCTGAGCCCGGGCAAGCGTCCTGCACCCCCTCCCCTCGGGCCTCCTCCCCCTTTAGCCTCCTCCCCTTGGGCCTCCTCCCCT
>NZ_JBRCLD010000103.1:0-15042 GCF_053487655.1 Thermaurantiacus sp.
CGTCCGCGTCGGTCTCGGCGGCCTTGCGGCTGAGCTCGAGGCTGTCGCCGACGAAATCGGCCAGATCCTGAAGCTCCGGCGTCTGGTAATAATGGGCGAGGATGACGGCATTGCGCTCCCGCCGCAGCCGGTCGATCTCGGCGCGGAGGTCGAGCCCCCGAAGGTCTTGCGCGTGGGCGACATCCATGGTCGAGGCTCCTGCTTGGTGCCCATGTAGGCAGGGAGGCACGGGAGGGGAAGATGAGCGGGGAAGCGTTGCGGCACATTGCCGAGGCGGAGGTGAAGGCACGGGAAGTGGACGGCATCGGGCCTGACGTGCCGACCCGCCCCATCGATCGCGTCGGCGTGGTGGGCGCCGGCACCATGGGCGGTGGCATTGCCATGACCTTCCTCAATGCCGGCATCCCCGTCACCATCGTCGAGCGCGAGGAGGCCGCGCTGGACCGAGGCATGCGGGTGATGCGCAACAATTACGAGCGCTCCGCCGCGCGCGGCAAGCTCACCGCCGGGCAGGTGGAAGAGCGCATGGGCCTGCTCTCGCCCGCGCTCGATCTTGCGGCCCTTTCCGGCTGCGATCTCGTGATCGAGGCGGTGTTCGAGGACCTGGCATTGAAGAAGCAGGTGTTCGCCGAGCTCGACCGCCTCGCCAGGCCGGGTGCGATCCTCGCCACCAACACGAGCTATCTTGACGTGAACGCGATTGCCGCAGCCACCAGCCGGCCGCAGGATGTGCTTGGCATGCACTATTTTTCGCCTGCCAATGTGATGCGGCTTCTGGAGATCGTCCGCGGCGCCAAGACGGCGCCCGATGTCTTGAAGACGGCAATCGAAGTTGGTGTGCGGACAGGGAAGGTGCCCGTGGTTGCCGGTGTCTGCCATGGCTTCATTGGCAACCGGATGCTGGCCAAGCGCCAGCAGGCAGCGCACGCCCTCCTCATGGAGGGCGCGATGCCCTGGGAAGTCGACCGGGTGTTGACCGACTTCGGCTTTCCCATGGGTCCGTTCCAGATGAGCGATTTGGCTGGCCTTGACATTGGCTGGAGCCGGGAGAGGAGCCGGGGCGAGACGATCCGTGATCGGCTGTGCGAGATGGACCGCCGCGGCCAGAAGACGGGGGCGGGCTTCTACGACTATGACGCGGACAGGAACCGCACGCCCTCGCCCGTGGTGGAGGAGCTCATCCGCGCCTTCGTGGCCGAGAAGGGCGGCACCCCCCGGGAGCACAGCGCCGCAGAAATGCGCGACCGCCTGCTCATGCCCATGGTCGAGGAGGGGAAAGCAATCCTCGCCGAAGGCATCGCCCAGCGCGCCAGCGACATCGATGTCGTCTGGGTCAACGGCTACGGCTGGCCCCGCGCGACGGGGGGCATCATGTACTGGGCCGGGGTGCGGTAGTCCGCAGTCACCGATTTTGCGAGTTGTCCCGCGCCAGTCCGGAGACTATCGCCGTAAGTGGACTGCTGGGGACGGTGGTGGACTTCCGTCCCCAGCAGGCCGGGCCCGCGGTTGCCCGCGACCGCAGCCCTTGTGGAGAGGGGGCTGCGGGATCACTGGACGGACGCCTACCACAAGTCGTGGGACGTGCTCCCTTATGATCAATAGATAGTGTGCTGGAAGCGCCGCTGGTCCGCAAGCGGAGACCCGCATGTGGGTCATACTCCCTGTGGATCAGCCAGTGGAAAGACTGGGCGCGCCGCAGATTCAACCCGGCACGAACTCCAGCGCCACCCCGTTGATGCAGTAGCGCAGGCCCGTCGGCGGCGGGCCGTCGGGGAAGACATGACCGAGGTGGCTGCCGCAGCGGGCGCAATGCACTTCCTCGCGGATCATGCCGTGGCTCGTGTCGAGCGAAAGGCCGATGGCACCAGGGACGGGCCGGTCGAAGCTCGGCCAGCCGGTGCCGCTCTCGAACTTGCCAGAAGAGGCGAACAGGGGATTGCCGCAGCCGGCGCAACGGAAGGTGCCGGGGCGCTTCTCGGCAAGAAGGCCGCAGGAGCCGGGCGGCTCCGTGCCATGGCAGCGCATCACCCGATACTGCTCGGGCGAAAGACGCCGGCGCCATTCCTCCTCGGAATATTCGACCGGGAAGCGGAGGGCCTGGCTGTCGTCCATCAGGGCGCCAGATGGAGGCTGGCAAGCGCCCGCGCAAGGCCGAGCGCGCGCAACCGGGCATGGGCCACGGCCGAAGCCCGGCCGAGCGCGAGGAGCGCGGGCAGATCCTGCGGCCGGCGCAACAGGGCGCGCAAGGTTGCTGCGACCTTCACCCGGCCATCTGGCCCGATGCTGTTGTGGGCGCAAGGCGGGATGGCAGTGTCCGCCGGGTCGGCAATCACCCGGATCGCGAGAAAGGGGAGGCCGGCAGCCTGCGCCGCACGCGCAACGGCGTGGCTCTCCATGTCGACCGCCACCGCGCCGGTTGCGGCAAAGAGCGCAGCCTTGTCGGCAACGCTTGCCACCAGCCTGTCCGAGCCGAGCAGCGACCGCGCATCCAGCACAAATCCAAGCTCCCCGGCGAGCCCGGCATCCGCCCCATGGGTGCGCCCACCCGCCTCGACCACCCGCGCCGGCACCAGGAGATCCCCGGGTTGAAGCCCCTCGGCAAGCGCTCCGGCAAGCCCCACCGAAAGCAGCGCCGCCGCCCCCTCGCGCGCCAGCCGCGACGCCTCGCGCTGCGCCGCTGCCGCCCGCGCGCCCGAGACGGCAGCAGGAACGCCAAGCGCTTGCGCCTCGGAAGCAAGGCCGCAGACGACTCCTACATGCCCCACGGCAGGTCGCGGGCGTTCGAATCCTTCAAGGCCTGGTAGCGCGCCACGGCCCACAGCGGGAAGAAGGCGGCATAGCCATGGTATTTCAAGTAGAAGACCCTGGGGAAGCCGGTGCCAGTGAACATGCGCTCCACCCAGCGCGGGCCCTCCTCGCGCGGCGCCTCCTCGAGCCAGCGGATGCCGCGGGCGACTTCTGCGGAATCGGTTTCGCCTGCCGCCATGAGGCCAAGGAGTGCCCACGCTGTCTGGCTTGCGGTCGACTCGATGGCATGGCCGCGCCGCCCGGCCTCATAGGTCTCGAGCCCCTCGCCCCAGCCGCCATCAGCGCGCTGCTGCGCCTTGAGCCAGGCGACTGCGCGCTTGACCCAGGGCTCCGAAAAGTCAACGCCGGCTGCCTTCAAGGCGACCAGAACGGACCAAGTGCCGTAGATATAATTGGCGCCCCAGCGGCCGAACCAGCTGCCGTCGGCTTCCTGCTCGCTGCGGATCCAGGCGAGGGCCCGAGCAATCGGCTCGGCAAAGCGCGCGCGGTCCACTTGCGCCAAGAGCCCGACGCAGCGCGCCGTCACATCGACCGTCGGCGGGTCAAGAAGCGCGCCATGGTCGGCAAAGGGAATGGCATTGAGATAGAAATGCTCGTTCTCCGGCTCGAACGCGCCCCAGCCGCCGTTTGACGACTGCATGCCGACAATCCACTCGCAGGCGCGTTCGATGGCCTCTGTGTAGCGCGGGTCGCCCTGGCGGTGCATCGCCATGGCCACGACGGCGGTATCGTCCACGTCCGGGTAGTCGGGGTTGGCATATTGGAAGGCCCAGCCGCCGGGCCGCACATGTGGCCTTCGCACCTTCCAGTCCCCCCGGTGGTCGAGGATCTGCCGGTCCTTGAGCCAGTCGAGCAGCCCCACAAGCCGCGGGTCGTCGCGGTCCCCGGTCTCGAGGAGAGCGTGGGCGGAGAGCGCCGTATCCCACACCGGCGAGACGCAAGGCTGGAACCAGACCATGTCGCCCCGCTCCACTTGCAAGCGTTCAATCGCCCGCCTGGCTGTTGCCATTGCCGGATGGTCGTCGGGATAGCCGAGGGCGCGGAACATCATGACGGCATTCGCCATCGCAGGATAGATGGCACCAAGGCCATCCTCGCCATTCAGATGCGCGAGCACGAACTGCTCGGCCTTGGCGATCGCCGAGCGGCGGATAGGGCCGGGGATCAGCGGCTCGAGCAGGCGCAGCACCCGGTCGAGCAGCAGGAACGCTTCTCCCACCTTCGTGCCATTGGGATTGACCTGGTACTGCCGCACCCGCTCCGGCGGCACGGGGAACAGTTCAGCAAGCCCAATGCCCGTCGGGTTCCTGGCGCGTGCCCGCAAGGCGCACAGGACGAGGAGCGGGACCATGACCGTCCGCGACCAGTAGGCGACTTTCGAGAGGTGGAACGGAAACCACAGCGGCAGGTGCATGACTTCCACCGGGATCGTCGGCACGCCGCGCCAGGGGATGTGGCCGAAGAGGGCAAGCGAAATCCGGGTGAAGACATTGGCCTTCGCTGCGCCGCCGCGGGCGAGGATCCAATCCCGGGCGCGGACCATGTGCGGCGCATCTGGAGGATCGCCGATGAGCTTCAGCGCCCAATAGGCCTTGACGGTTGCGGACAAATCGCCGGCGCCGGCCTTGAACAGCGGCCAGGAGCCATCACTCGACTGCTCGGCGCGGAGATACAGGCCGATCCGCCGCTCGGTCTCGCCATCCACCTCGCCGAGGAAGTGGCGAAGCAGCACATATTCCGCCGGGATGGTCGTGTCGGCCTCGAGGTCGAAGACGATATGCCCGTCGGGCTTGCGGACGGCGTAGAGCTTCTCGGCCCGCTCCCGGATGAGCTCCCGGCGCGCCTCGCGGCTGAGCGAGGCGCCAGTGACGGGCCCGGCGACGGCAATGTTCATCGCGCACTCCCTGATGCCGCACCTGCCTCGGCGCTGGGCTTCCCCAGCAGCCGGGCTGCGGTCTCGCCCGACCTGACTGCGCCTTCGATGGTCGCCGGCAGGCCAGTGTCGATATGGTCCCCCGCAAGCACGAGGTTGGCAAGCCCTGTCAAGGGCCGGGCCCGCCGCCTGACATTGGCAGGAGTCTGGAGAAAGGTCGCCCGCCGCTCGTGGACCAGCCGTGCGGCAACGGGACGGACGTCCTCGGCAAGGCCCAGCGCCGCCACCGTCTCGGCCCAAAGCAGGGTGAGCAGGGCCTCCTCTTCCGCGTCTGTCCCCTCGACGAAACCGGCAGCGGAAATGGTGAGCGAGACCACCTCGCTCTTGACGAAGATCCACTGGGTGCGCGCACCTGTCACTCCAAGAAGCGGCGGACCGGCCACGGCTTGCGGAAGGCGGAAATGGGCGTTGAGGATCGAGGAGGCCTCTTCTGGCGCTTGCGCTGCCGGCCACAGCGCATTGAGCCGCGCTGGCGGCACGGCGAGGACGAGCGTATCGCCTGGCGCAAGCGGCACCGTCTCGCCAGCGACATGGAGCGCTGTCACGCGGCCGCCTTCTGCCACCAGCCCCTTGACCTGGGCTGCGAACCGCAGCTCTGCGCCCGCGCGCTGGAGAGCATCGAGCGCTGGTGCGATGAGTGCCGGGCCAAGGCCCCGGGGCGCAAACATGGGCCGGCAGAGCCGGCCATCACGCCAGGCCTCGCGTGCCGTTGCTGCCATCAGCTGCGCGCTTGCAAGCGAAGGCGGCAGGTTCATGACGGCAAGGCTCATCGGCTCCCAGAAGCGGCTTGCAGCAAGGCCCCCTGGCTGCACGGCCTCGGCGATGGTCTGGTCTGGGCCCGCCCACAGGAGCGGGAGGGCGGAAAGGAAGGCTCTGGCGCCGACGCCTGCTGGCCGGCGGGCAGGGCAGAGCGGCCACCACGGGATGGGCCCATCGTTGATCCGGACGGTCCAGCGCTCTGCGGATGCGAGATCCACAAAGGGGAAATGGGCAGCAGGCGCTGCAACAAGCGCATCCGAGGCGCCAGCGCGGGCAAGATAGGCCGCGACGGAACGATTGCCGGAGAGGACGAGATGGTTGCCGTTGTCGATCTGGCACCCGAGCTTCGGGTCATGGTAGCTGCGGCATCGCCCGCCGGCCTGGCGCGCGCTTTCCCAAAGGATGACGTGCCAGCCAGCCTCGAGGAGCGCGAGCGCAGCCGAGAGGCCGGCAAGGCCGGCACCTACCACATGCGCTGTCGCTTTCATGGGCTGGGCGGCGCTCCAGGCCCGAACAGCGCGCACGCAAGGCCCCTGACCAGCTTCTGGCGCTTCCCGAGCAGCGGCTGGGGGAGCGGCCGCGCCCAGGCAAGCGCCTCCATCCGGTCAAGATAGGCCTCATAGGCGCCCATCATGACGAGCGCTGGCGCCAGCCGCAGCCGCGAATGGGCTGGCGCTAGCCGGCGCGCCTCGTCGTAGCAGGCGCGCGCTTCCGCCCCGAGCTCGCGCGCAAGCGCTGGCAGCGCCGGATGGCCGGCAACGCGAGCCGGGTCCATGGGAATGCCATGCGCCTCGAGCAAGTCGGCCGGGAGATACAGCCGGCCAATGGCAGCATCCGCCTCGATGTCGCGCAGGATGTTGGTGAGCTGGAAGGCATCCCCGAGGGCGAGGGCGAAGCGGTCGGAGATGGGCCCCATGAAGGCGCCGAAGATGCGGATCGAAAGCGCTCCGACCGCGCCTGCCACACGCCGGGTGTAGCGCTTGAGAGTGGCCCGCAAGGGCGCCACGATCGGGCCGTCGGCATCCATTGCCATGCCCTCGATCAAGAGATCAAATTCCGCCTGCGGCAGGGCGAAGGCACGCACGCCAGGAAGGAGCGCATGGCCGATGCCGCTTGCCGGATTGCCGGCATAGAGCGCGCGGATCTCGCGGCGCCAGGCTGCAAGTGCGGCATGCTTGTCTGCCCGCGCGAAGGGGCCGTCGGCAATGTCATCGACCATCCGGCAGAAGGCATAGACCGCGTGCATTGCCTCGCGCCTCGCACGCGGCAGGATCGCCATGCCAGGGCCGAAACTGGTGCCCGAGGCTTTTGTGATGGCGCGCGCGAGCGCCGCCGGGTCGCCTGCGGCCGGCTGCGGCATCAGGCTTGCAAGGGCCGTCATGCCGCCCGCCGGAACAGGCCAGTGACAAGGCCCCGACCCAAGGCGGCAGCGAAATCCCCCCGCGACAACGCAACCCGGGCGGCAAGCGGATCCTCGCGCCGGAGCCGCGCTGCAAGCCGCCGTGCCAGGGCGCGAATGGCTGCGGCCTCGCCAGCGAGCGAGCGGGTGCGCAGCTGGGCGAGCGCGTCGGCTGCATCGAGCAGCCGATCCACTTCGGCAAGCAGCCGGTCCATCACCCGCCTGAGGCCTGGCGAGACGCGGTCCTGCCCGAGAGCGGCAACAGTCTCGCCCTCGGCCTCCAGCCAGTCCAGCGGCACATAGGCCCGGTCCAGCCGGGCGAGATCTGCACCCATGTCCTGGAGATGGTTGAGGATCTGCAACGCCGTGCAGAGCGCGTCGGACGCCGGATAGAGCGCCGGGTGCTCGCCATGGAGGTCGAGGAGATAGCGCCCCACGGGCTCGGCCGAATGGCGGCAGTAATCGAAGAGTTCCCCGAGGCTCTTATAGCGGGACTTCACCGCGTCCGCCCGGAAGGCAATGAGGAGATCCGTCGCCCGCGCGGGGTGAATGCCGGTTGCAGCAAGGCTCGCCCGCAAGGCCTCGGCCTTGGCAAGGCCCGTGGCGCGCCCCTCGAGCACGGCTTCAAGGGCATCGAGCCGGCGGATCTTCTCGGCCGGGGGCAGCGCCGGGCAGTCGGCAATGTCATCGGCCGCGCGGGCAAAGGCATAGTAGGTGCGAACGTGCGGGCGCAGGTGCGGCGCGACCAGCCGCGAGCCGACCGGGAAATTTTCATCGCCTGCGCCCTTGCCGCTCGAGGCTTCGATGTCGCTGTCCCTGAAGACATCCATGGCCACCCCATAGCCGCCGCCGCCGGCCCCGGGAAAGCCGGACTTGCGCATCCCACCCCGGGCCGGCCATGGCCCTTCCATGGCGTTCACGCTTGCCGTCCTGAGCCTCCTTGCCTGGACCTATCTCGCGGGCTTCCGCCACGGCTTCTGGCGCACGCGCGAGCGGCTCGCCCCAGCGCCCGCCCCGGCGCAATGGCCCGAAGTTGCCGTCCTGGTGCCCGCGCGGAACGAGGCGGCGCAGGTGGGCGAGGTGGTCACAGCGCACATGGCCTCCACCTATCCTGGAGACCTGTCCCTCATCCTCGTCGACGACGGCTCAACCGATGGCACTGCCGAGCGTGCCCGCGCCGCTGCTGCCAGTGGGGCCCGGCCCTTCCACCTGGTGCCGGGCACGCCGCTGCCGCCGGGCTGGACGGGCAAGCTCTGGGCGCTTGAGACCGCGCTTGAGGCCGCCGCCATCCACGCCCCCGGCGCGCGCTGGCTCCTCTTGACGGATGCCGACATCCGCCACGGCCCCGAGCTTCTCGCCCGCCTCGTCGCCCGCGCCGAAGCAGCGGATCTCGCCCTGCTCTCGGTCATGGCCCGGCTTGACTGCCGGGGCTTTTGGGGCGGGCTCCTCATTCCGGCCTTTCTCTACTTCTTCCAGAAGCTCTACCCCTTCGCGGCAGTGAATTCCCCCCGAAGCCGGATCGCTGGTGCTGCCGGTGGCGTGGTGCTGCTCCGCCGGAAGGTTCTGGCCGAAATCGGCGGCTTCGCAGCACTCAGGGGCGCCCTCATCGACGACTGCACGCTTGCTGCCCTCGTCAAGTCTGGCCCACCCCGCCGCGCGATTGCGCTCGTGCTTGCCGATGATTTCGCCTCCGCCTTGAGTCTGCGCGACAACCGGGCCTTTCGAAGCGTGCGCGACATGGTTGCCCGCACGGCGTTTGCCCAGCTCCGCCACTCGCCCCTCTTGCTTCTTGCAACGCTTGCTGGCCTTGCCCTTGTCTATCTCGTGCCCCCCTTGGTGGCGCTCGCCTGGCCGCTCCATGGCAATGGGACTGCCGCTGTCTTGGCCATGCTTGCCTGGGCGCTCATGACCTTCACCTACGTGCCAACGCTGCGCTACTGCGGCCTCTCGCCCATCGTTGCGCTCACCTTGCCGCTGGCTGCGGCCTTCTATGCGGGCTTCACAGCGCTCTCTGCCCTGCGCCACTGGCGAGGGCGCGGTGGCCAGTGGAAAGGCCGCACCTATCCTGCCGCCTGAACCGCAGCGACGGCCGCAGCCACGGTCTCGCGCCAGCCGGGCGGGTTGAAGCCGAGCTCGGCGCGGGCGCGCTCCGAGAGGAAATCCAGAGGCCGGCCGGCAAGCCTGATGCCAGTCAAGGGGGCACCGGCCTCGCTGCCTGTGAGAGCGGCCTTAAGCTCGCTTGCAAGGCCCGCAGCCCAGGCGAGCGCGTAGGGCACGCGCAGCCTGGGGGCGCGGACGCGGGAGAGCTCTGCGACTTCGGCGGCGATCTCGGAAAGCCAGACATTGTCGCCTCCGAGCAGGTAGCGCTTGCCGCGCGCGCCCTGCTCCAGGGCTGCGAGCACGCCTTCGGCAAGCGCTTCGACGGCGACCAGGTTCATCCGCGCCTCGAGGATCGCGGGAAGCCGCCCGGCGACGAGATCGCGCAGAAGGCGCATTGGCGCAGTCGGCCCCCGGTCGCCAGGGCCGACGGGGGCTGTCGGGAGCACGATGACGGCATCGAGCCCGCGCTCGACTTCAGCGAGCACGGCAAGCTCGGCCATTCGCTTGGAGGCGGGATAGCCCCCCATGAGCGCGGCAGGCGGCAGCTCGAGCGCCTCGTCCACCTGCCGCCGCTCGCCGCGCGCACCTGCAACCAGCGTCGTGAAGGAGGAGACCAGCACCATTCGCGCGCCCGCCGCCTGCGCTGCGGCTGCCACCTGCCGGGTGCCGTCGAGGTTGACGGCGAACCAATTGGCACGGGCGGGAGTGGAAAGGCTTGTGACGGCGGCTGCGTGGATGACGCAATCGGCCCCCGCCATTGCTGCTGCGACATCGGCGGCCTTTGTGACAGAGCCAGTCAGCGCCCGGTGGGGGAACCTTTGCGGAAAGCGCAGGTCGAGCCCCACCACCTCGAAGCCGCGCGCGCTTGCCAGCCGGCAGAGATGGCCGCCGAGGAACCCGCCTGCACCCGTCACCAGCAGCCGCCTCATGCCCGCCTCCCACAGACGAGGAGGCCCGGCGCCCGCACCGCCCCGGCCACCAGCATGCCATCGGCGAGCAGGGCGACCGTCACGCCGGGCAGGAGCCGCCCTTCGGGATCGTCGAACAGCCACGTGACCGCGCCCGAGGCTGGATCGAGCGCGACCACGCGCGCTGGCGCACGCGCCCGCTGGCCCAGGAGATGCAGGCCAAAGCGCCACAGGCTCGGGATGACTCCGACCACCAGCATGCCGTCTTCCGACACCGTCAAGTTGTCAGGATGGCCTGGCACGGCAAGCTGCCGCCCGTTGGACAGGCGCACCCGGCGCCCGCGTGTCTCGGCAACGGCGATGGTGCCATCGGGAAGCACGGCCACCCCGTTGGCAAAGGCAAGACCGTCGGCCAGCACCCGCGCACCCGCGTCTCCCAGCGCCAGGAGGCTGCCGCTGTCGGCGCGCACGAAGAGTTCGCCCAGCAGGCTCCGCGGGCAGCGGTTGCGGTCTCGCGTTGCCAGCACCTCGCCCTGCCAGAAGGCGACATCGTTCAAGGCGCAGAAGCCGGGCCCGCGCAGGATTGCGCCGACGCGCGCCCGGGGGCCGGAAAGGTCGAGCTCGAGCACAACAGGGTCGAGCCTGCCATCGGGCCTCATCCGGCGGTTGACGACGGCAAGGCGCCTGCCCTCTGCGGCAAGCCCGTGCGGGCGCAGGCCGCCGGCGACGCTCCCCTCGGGAAGGAGCCGCACCGCCGCTGGCGCCGGCCCGGCAAGCCCGGCGAGCGGCAGCGTCCAGAGCCCGCCTTCGGGCACGGCCTCGCCCGGCCGGGCCCGCCGCACCGCCAGGCGATCATGGGCGGAAAGGATGAGCTGGTTTTGGGCAAGCGCGATGTCCTCGATTCCGGCTATGGCGGCGCCGCTCTTGGCATCGCGGACGGCGGCGACCCGGCAATCTGCAAGAGGAAAGCGCGCGCGCTCAGCAGGCTCGCCCGCGCAGCTGGCGACAAGTGCAGCCAACAGGATGAGGCTCAGGCGGCCGAAGGCCTGGCGTCGCCCCATCGCGCAATCCAGGGCGCCCAGCGCGCCGAAACCTTGGCAACCGCCTCAGGATCGGCGCGAAACCGGTTCTTCTCATAGCGCGCAACCGTCGCAAGATAGGCGGCCATCTTCGGTCGGGCGGCAGCAAAGCCGGGAAGCTCCAGCGCCTCGTAGATGCGCTCCACCGTCTCCAACGGCCGGGCGTCGAGGTCGCCATAGGCCACTTCGACAAAATCGGGCGCGGCCCAGCCACGAGCCTCTTCCTCGAACGCTGTCATCATGCGAGCGTAGACCGTGAGCACCAGCTCGTCGATGTCGACATGGGCAAAGGGCTGGAGCGCGAGCGCCTGGAACAGCTTTGCCCAGAAGTTCCGCATCGAGAAGAAGACGGCATAGGGATCGCGATGGATGTGGATGAACTTCGCGCCCGGCAGCAGCGCCTTCAGCATGGCCGGGCGGGCCGTGTAGACGGGGTTCTTGATGAGCGCTGGCTTGCACCCCGCCGCCCAGCTGACCTTGCGGGTAAAGAGCGTGAAGGCCTGTGCCCACGCGGCGATGTCGGCTTCGCTTGCGCCATCGAAGAAGAGCCCGCGGTTGACGAACTTGTCGCAGGCGGCGGGGAAATAAATGCCATGATAGAAGGAGATGGCCGACATGTTGGCGATCGCGATCTCGTCTTCCTGCGGGCTTGTGGGCGTGACGGCCACCTGGTCGATGAAGCGGCCTTCCGGCAGCGCGCGCTCAAGCATTGGCTTCAGCAGGCGCCCAAGTGTCAGCATTTCGAAGGGCATCCCGACCGACACCGGCGGCGCATAGGCAAAGTCGCCCTGGCCAAGCATGTTGACGAGATGGGTTGTGCCGGAACGCCAGTGGCCGAGGATGACAAGCGGCGGCGGCAGCGCTGCAAGCGGTGGCACGCGCGTGGCTGTCAGGACCTTCTCCAGGAGGGTGAAGGGCAGCCGGCCAAGGATTGCGGCGACAATGGGGAGGAGACGCGCACGTGGCACAGGCGCGCCGGCCTCCGCGCACACGCGCGCGAGCACATTCCACCCTGCCCCGCTCAAGGGATGCGCCAATCTCTTCTCCTGGTCCCGACAGGCCTAGCCGCTGGGATGCATCTGGACAACGGCGCAGAGCAAGCGCAGGCTTGCTGCCGGACGGGAGGAGCGGATGGGAAGGATCGCTGGACTTGTGCTCGCGGGGCTGCTGCTTGCAGGGGCTGCCCCTCTGGGGCGTGTGCTGCTCATCGCGCCGGGCCCCAATGCCGGCGAACGGGCGCAGGAAGCCCTCATCGATGCAAGGCCTGGCGACACCGTGCGTTTTGCGGCTGGCACATACGCCTTCACGACAGGCCTCTCGCTCGATGTCTCGGGCGTGACCGTTGAAGGCGCAGGCAAGGGCAAGACCATTCTTGACTTCGCGCGCCAGGACAGTGCCGGTGAGGGCCTTCTTGTCACCTCAGACCGCGTGCTCGTCCGCAACCTCACCATCCGCGACACCAAGGGCGACGGAATCAAGTCCAAGGGGTCGGACCGGGTGACCTTCCAGGACCTGGAAGTCTTCTGGAGCGGCGACCCCAGGGCGGAGAACGGTGCCTATGGAGTCTATCCGGTCTCATCCACCAATGTCCTCATCGAGCGGGTGACGGTTCGCGGCGCCTCGGATGCTGGCATCTATGTGGGGCAATCGCGCAACATTATCGTCCGTGACAGTATTGCGGAATATAATGTGGCGGGAATCGAGATCGAGAACAGCATGCACGCCGATGTCTTCGGCAACACCGTGCGCCACAACACCGGCGGGATCCTCGTCTTCGACCTTCCTAACCTGCCGATCATGGGCGGACATTCGACACGCATCTTCGCCAACCGGGTCATCGACAATGACACGCCGAATTTCGCACCCCCAGGCAATATCGTCGCCTCCGTTCCCGTGGGCACGGGCATCATGGTGATGGCCAATCGCAACGTCCATGTCTTCGATAATGAGGTCAGCGGCAATGGGAGTGCGGCCTTCATGGTCATCGCCTATTCGCAACCCTTCGAGAGCGAGGGCTACAACCCCCTCCCGCGCGACGTGGTGGTGCGCGGCAACCGGCTTGGGCGCAACGGCTTCGCCCCCGCCTTCCCCGGCGGCCGGGAGATTGCCGCAGCTGTTGGCGGCACCCTCCCGCCTGGCCTTTGGGATGGAGTCGACCGGTATCGGAGCGGCGGTCGCGAAGTGCGCGATCCTGTCCATATCCACTTCGACATGCCGGCCATTACGCTCAATCTGGGCGTTGCCGGAGCGCCGCCCACGGCCGCACGGCCGGCCCCCAAGGCGCCGCCCTCCGCCGTCCCCCCGCCCGAGCCCCCGCCGGTCATCCTCCCGGCGGACCAGCCGGGCCTCGCCCGCTAGGGGCCATGCGCTGGCGCTTTGCCTGGCTTGCTGTGCTCTGGTGTGCCGCTGCACCGGCTGCGGCTGCCATCGGCTTTGCGGCCCTCGCAGCTGAGACGCCGCCCGCGACGCTTTCGGCAACCGGCCTCTTTGCCGACATGGGCGCCAAGCGCCTTGCCCCCGGTGTGGTGCCTTATGCCGTTGCGGCGCCGCTGTTTTCCGACCATGCGGACAAGGCGCGCGGGATCGCCCTGCCGCCTGGCACACGCGCCCGCCTTGTCGGCGACGGTCTCCTTGTCTTTCCTGTCGGCACTGTGCTCGTGAAGAGTTTCGGATATCCTGCCTCGGCGGCCGGGCCTGCTGTCACGATCGAAACCCGCCTCCTTGTCCGCCGCGAGTCCGGCTGGGTTGCGCTTCCCTATGTCTGGGACGCGGACGGCCGCGAGGCCTATCTCCGCCGCGCTGGCGCACGCGTTCCGGTGCGTTTTGCAGCAGGAGGGCAGGTCTTCTCGCTGGGCTGGCAGGTGCCCAATGTGAACCAGTGCAAGGGCTGCCATGCGGAAGGTGGCGCGCTGATGCCGCTGGGGGTGAAGGCGAGGAACCTGGTGGCGACCGGCGATCTGGCGCGGCTGGCGGCCCTGGGGCTGTTGCTAGGCACGCAGGCCATGCCGGTGCGCGCGCCCGTTCCTCGCGTGGCGGATGTGGCGGCGCCGGTCGAAGCGCGGGCGCGGGCCTATCTCGACGCCAATTGCGGCCATTGCCATCGCCGGCAGGGAAGTGCCTCGAACAGCGGGCTTTTCCTTGACTGGGAGGAACAGGACCCGGTGGCGATCGGGATCGGCAGGCGGCCGGTCGCCGCCGGGCGCGGCAGCGGCGGCCACAGTTTCGCGATTGACCCCGGACGCCCTGCGCGCTCCATCCTCTTGTTCAGGATGGAATCGACCGAGCCCGGCGTGATGATGCCCGAACTGGGGCGGACGCTTCCCGACCCAGAGGGGATTGCCCTTGTGCGCGCCTGGATTGCGGGGCTGAAGCCCTGAGGGCGCGGAAGCCTGGGCGCCCCGGTCAGTGGGCCATGAGCAGGGGCAGCGGGCTCTGTTCGAGGAAATCGCGCGTGACGCCGCCCATCAGCAACTGGATGGTGCGCGACCGGCTGTAGGCCCCCATCACCATATAGCCGGCGCCCAGTTCCTGCGCCGTCGCGATGAGCGTGCCCGACACCCCGCCGGGCCCCGAATGGCGGGTCATGACTTCGGAGGAAATGCCGTTGCGCGACAGATAGGCCGCGGCGTCCGTCGGGGGGAGATCGGTGCCGGTTTCGGGATCGACCACGAGGATGGTGACCGATTCCGACATGGCGAGGAAGGGAATGGAAGCGCGCACGGCCTTGGCGCTTTCGGCCGTTGGCTTCCAGGCGACGATGGCGGGCCTCGAGGGATCGAACCCCACATGGCCTTCGGGCACGGCAAGCACCGGCGTGTCGGCACGCACCACCACTTCGGCGACCGAGGCCTGCGGCGCGGTGCCCGCCTTCCCGAGGCTCATGACGATGAGATCCTCGAGGCTTGCCGCCTCGATCAGCATGTCGGCCGGCTCGCCGATGGCTTCCGCCCAGCTGAAGGGCACATCTTCCTTGGCAAGGCGCGCTTCCAGCCTTTCCCGCACCTCGCGGCCGATCCTGGCTTCCTGTTCGATGAGTTCGGCGACAAGCGCTGCACC
>NZ_JBRCLD010000104.1:0-13688 GCF_053487655.1 Thermaurantiacus sp.
GTCGTCGTCTCGGGCATGGCGCGCGGGATCGACGCCGCCGCGCATGAAGCCGCGCTTGCGACCGGCACCATCGCCTGCGTCGCCGGCGGTCCCGATGTCGCCTACCCAAGCGAGAACGCCGCGCTCCAAGAAGCTGTCGCCGAAACCGGGCTCATCGTCTCGGAGATGCCACCAGGCACCGAACCGCAAGCGCGCCATTTCCCGCGCCGCAACCGGCTGATCGCTGGCCTTGCCGAGGGCGTGGTCGTCATCGAGGCAGCACTGGGCTCAGGCTCCCTCATCACCGCACGCCTGGCAGGGGAAGCCGGGCGCGAAGTGATGGCGGTTCCCGGCCACCCGCTCGACCCGCGCGCCCGTGGCAGCAATGGCCTCCTCCGAAGTGGGGCCACCCTCGTCGAAGAGGCCGCCGATGTGCTTGCCGCACTTCGCCCCTTCGCCGTCGAGGCGGGCCTGCGCGCGCCCGTGGCAACCGCGCTTGCCGGCCCGGTGGACGATGCCGACGCAACTCCAGAAGACGCGGCCGCGCGGGTGGCAGCACTGCTCTCGCCCGTGCCAGTTGCCGTCGATGCCATCGTGCGCGCAAGCGGCCTGCCCGCAGCCCGCGTGGCAGCGATCCTGACCGATCTCGAGCTTTCAGGTGCGCTTGTGCGACACTCCGGCGGCCGGGTTGCCGGCGCCTGACGGTTGCGCAATCCGCGCGCCGCGGCTAGGGCGCGCCGCACTCGCGGGCCGAGGCAGCGGGGGAAGGCCGGCCCGCCGGGGAGACGGAATGGATCTCGTCATCGTCGAATCGCCCGCCAAGGCGAAGACCATCGAGGGCTATCTCGGACCCGAATATCGGGTGCTCGCAAGCTATGGCCATGTCCGCGATCTTGTGGACAAGGACGGCAGCGTCGATCCAGCGCAGGACTTTGCCATGCGCTGGGATGTGGCCGACAGCCGCTCGAAGGCACAAGTCGCTGCCATTGTGGCCGAAGCGAGAAAGGCCAGCCGGGTGCTGCTTGCAACGGACCCCGACCGCGAGGGCGAAGCGATTTCCTGGCACTTGGCCGAGCTGCTCGCCGCCAGGAAGGCGGTGCCGCCAGGCGGGCTCCTGCGCGTCACATTCAACGCCATTACCAAAGACGCCGTCAGCCGGGCGATCGCTGCGCCCCGCGCCATCGACCAGGACCTCGTGGATGCCTATCTCGCCCGGCGCGCGCTCGACTATCTCGTCGGCTTCACGCTTTCGCCGGTCTTGTGGCGCAAGCTCCCGGGCGCGCGCTCAGCCGGCCGCGTGCAGTCGGTCGCGCTGCGGCTGGTGTGTGAGCGCGAAGCCGAGATCGAAGCCTTTGTGCCGCGCGAATACTGGACCGTCGAGGGCCGCTTCGAAGCGTTCTTCGCCCGCCTCGTCGGCCTTGATGGCGCAAGGCTCGGCAAGTTCGACCTTGCCGACGCGGCAGCGGCCGAGGCGGCCCGCGCCCGGGTGGAAGGGGCGCGCTTCCGGGTCTCAGCTGTCGAGCAGAAGCCTGGCACCCGCAATCCGCCGCCGCCCTTTACCACCTCGACTCTCCAGCAGGAGGCCGCGCGCAAGCTCGGGCTGTCAGCCGCAGAGACGATGCGCCTTGCACAGCGGCTCTACGAGGCCGGGCATATCACCTATATGCGGACGGACGGCGTGGCGATGGCCCCGGAAGCGATTGCCGCGGCCCGCGCGGTTATCGCCCGCGACCATCCAGGCGCCTTCCTGCCTGATTCGCCGCGCCGCTACAGCGCGAAGGCGCGGAACGCCCAGGAAGCGCATGAAGCCATCCGCCCGACCGACTTTTCTGCCGGGCCCTCGGGGCGCAGCCTCCTGGGCAAAGAGGCAGAGCTCTACCGCCTCATCTGGACTCGCGCGGTCGCCTCGCAAATGGCCTCCGCTCGGCTCGAGCGCACCACAATCGACCTCCTCTCTGACGACGGCCGCATCCAGCTGCGGGCAACTGGCTCGGTCATTACCTTCCCGGGTTTCCTTTCCCTCTATGCCGAAGGGAAAGACGAGGAAGAGGAAGAGGACCAGCGGCTGCCTGCCCTTGCCACAGGCGACTGGCCCACGCTCCTCGAGGCCGTCAAGGCGCAGCACTTCACGGAGCCGCCACCTCGCTATTCCGAAGCAAGCCTGGTCAGGAAACTCGAGGAACTGGGGATCGGCCGGCCGTCCACCTATGCGGCAATCCTCGAGGTTCTGAAGGACCGGGCCTATGTCCGGCTCGAGAAGAAACGCTTCCACGCCGAGGACAAGGGCCGGCTGGTAACCGCCTTTCTCGAGCGCTTCTTTCCTCGCTACGTAAGCTATGACTTCACCGCCTCGCTCGAAGATCGGCTCGATGACATTTCGGCCGGCAATGCTGCCTACCGCGACGTGCTGCGCGACTTCTGGCAGGATTTCGAGCCCCTGACCACGCAGGTGCTGGAACAAAAGCCCTGGGATATCGATGCTGCGCTCGACCAGCAGCTCGCGCCCATGCTGTTTCCCGCCCGCGCCGACGGCACCAACCCGCGCGCCTGCCCCGCTTGCGCCGACGGGCGTCTGTCGCTGCGGACCGGCCGCTACGGGCCCTTCATTGCCTGCTCCAATTATCCAGCCTGCACCTATCGCCGCAGCTTCGGCAATGGCGATGGACCTGTCCGCCTCGGCACACTGGAGACCGGTGAGAGAATCGAGCTCAAGACAGGCAGGTATGGCCGCTATCTCGAGGCTGGCAGGGTTCGGGTCGCCGCGCCCGAGAGTCTGGGCGAGATCGACGAGGCACTTGCCCGCCGGCTTCTTGCCCTGCCGCGCGAACTGGGGCCACATCCGGAAACCGGCAAGCCCATCATCGCCACCATGGGCAGCCGCAAGCCCTATTTGAAGCACGACGGCCAATATGCCGACCTCGACGGGCTCGACGAGCTGTTCACAATCGGCATGAACGCAGCCGTCGTAAAGCTTGCCGAAGCGGCAGCAAAGCCCCGGTTCCAGCGGGCCAAGCCGGCGCCGCTCGCCACACTCGGCACCAACCCGGAGACGGGGGCGGAAATCCGGGTGATGAACGGGCGCTACGGCGCCTATGTGACCGACGGCACGGTGAACGCCAACCTGCCCAAGGGCGTGGAGCCTGCCGAGCTGGCGCTCGACGAGGCGCTCCTCCTGCTCGCCGAGCGGGCCGCAGCACCGCCAAAGACGGGCAAGCGCAAGCCATCCGGGCCAAAGGGGGCCAAGGCAAAAGGGGCCAAGCCAGCGGGCGGGAAGGCCAGGGGCAGGGCGAAGACGGCGGCGCGCACGGCGGCAGGCGCCTGATGCCACTTCCCGACCGCGAGGCGATTCTGCGCTTCGTGGCCGAGGCCGGAGCCGATGTCGGCCGGCGCGAGATTGCCCGCGCCTTCGGCCTCCACGGCGAAGACCGGATCGCGCTGAAGGCGCTGTTGCGGGCGATGGAAGAGGAGGGGCTGCTCGCTGCCGGGCCGGGCCGCAGCTACCACAGGGCGGGCGGCCTCCCCAAGGTGACCCTGCTCAAAGTGGTGGCAGCCGAGAGCGGGCGTATCATCGCCGTGCCCGAGAAATGGGAAGCGGCAAGCGCGCCGCCGCATGTGGCGGTTGCGGCAAAGCGGGTGCGGCTCCAGCCGGGAGACCGCGTGCTTGCCCGCATCACCGAGGAAAAGGGCGGGTTCCAGGCAAGCCCCATTAAGCGGCTGCAGCGCGGCGAGACCCGAGTGCTGGGGATTGCCCGCAGCATCAACGGCCAGCTGCGCCTGGTGCCGGTGGATCGTCGCGTCAGACAGGATTTTGCGCTTTCGGCTGCGGCACCGCTTCGGGTGGGCGAGCTCTTGATGGCGGAAGTGCGCGGCAGCGGGGCCCGCGCCGTTGCCCATGTGACCGAGCGGCTGGGGGACCCGTTCGCTGACCGCTCGCTCTCGCTTATCGAGATTAACGCCAAGGGCCTGCCCCATGTCTTCTCGGCCGAGGCGCTGGCCGAAGCCGAGTCGGCGGCCGCACTTCCGCTCGGGCCCCGCACGGACTGGCGGGCGTTCCCGTTCGTGACCATCGACCCGCCAGACGCGCGCGACCATGACGATGCCGTCTTCGCCGAGCCCCACCCCGATGGCGGCCACCGGCTGCGCGTCGCAATTGCCGATGTGAGCTATTTCGTCCGCCCGGGAAGCGCGCTCGACCGCGAGGCGTTCGCGCGCGGCAATTCGGTCTATTTCCCCGACCGCGTGGTCCCCATGCTGCCCGAGGCGCTCTCCGCTGGCGCCTGCTCCCTCAAGGCCGGTGCCGACAAGGCCGTGCTGGCCTGCGAAATGCACCTGACCCAAGGCGGCGTGCTGCGGAAATTCGCGTTCCACCGCGCCGTGGTGCGGATTGCCGCCAACTTGAGCTATGAGGCCGCGCAAGCCGAGATCGAAAGCGGCGCTGGCGCACTCTCCCCGCTGCTTGGTCAACTCTGGGCGGCATGGCGCGCGCTCGATTGCGCACGCAAGCGGCGGGCCCCACTCGAACTTGACCTGCCCGAAACGCAGGTCGTGCTCGACGCCGCCGGCCATGTCGCCGATGTGAAGCTGCGCATCCGGCTTGATGCCCACCGGGTCATTGAGGAGATGATGATTGCCGCCAATGTCGCAGCCGCCCGCCAGCTCGAGCGGCGCAAGGCCCCGGTCATGTATCGGGACCACGAGCCCCCCAGCCGGGACAAGCTCTTAGCCCTTCGCGACTATCTGGAGACCTTCGGCATCCCGCTGGCGCTCGGCCAGGTGGTGACACCAGCGCTCTTCAACCGCGTGCTGGCAAAGGCGCGCGACCATGATGACGCCCAGGCCATCGCCGAGCAGGTGCTCCGCTCCCAGACCCAGGCCTATTACGCGCCTTCCAATACCGGCCACTTCGGCCTTGCCCTCGGCTCTTATGCCCATTTCACTTCGCCCATCCGCCGCTATGCTGACCTTCTCGTCCACCGCGCGCTCGTCTCAGCGCTTGGCCTTGGCGAGGGCGGCCTGCCCGAAGGTGCCGGGCGGCGGTTCGCAGCAATGGGGGACCATATCTCCATGACCGAGCGCCGGGCGATGGAAGCCGAGCGCGACACGCTTGCCCGCTACATCGCCGCCCATCTCCACCGCCGTGAGGGCGAAACGGTGACGGCGCGGGTCACGGGCGTGCAGAAGTTCGGCCTGTTCGCAACCGTCGACGGGTTGGGGGGCGACGGGCTCTTGCCAGTCTCGGCCCTCGGTCCAGAGCATTTCTGGTTTGACGAGGCGGCTCGGGCGCTCGAGAGCGAAACCAGCGGCACCCGCTACCGGATCGGCCAGCGGCTCGAGGTCACCATCGTCTCCGCAGATCCTGCAACTGGCGCCGTCCTGTTCGCCCTGCCCGGAATGGGGGCAATGCGGCGCGAGCGGCGCGGCCCGCCGCCACCCCGCCACGCCCGCTTCCGCCGCGACCGGCCGCGCAAGGCTTGACCCGAAGCCGTCTCTCGCCTATCCGGCCGCGCCTTCCGAACCGCCGGAACCCGAATTCCCGAGGACGCCATGGCCAAGCCTGCAACCGTCAAGATTCGGCTCGTGTCGACTGCCGACACTGGCTACTATTATGTGACCAAGAAGAACCCGCGCACCAAGACGGAGAAGCTCTCGTTCCGGAAATATGACCCGGTGGCGAGGAAGCACGTCGAGTTCAAGGAAGCGAAGATCAAATAGGCCGCAAGCTGGCGGGCGCGCAGGCGAAGCCTTCGCCGCCGACTCCGCGGAAGCCCCCGGCCGGCCGGGCAGGCCCGCTTTGGGGGCCTGCTAACGCGAGCGTGAACCGGACCGACGGCATGGACCGCGACACCCTCCTCCTCCAGGCGCTTGCCCACATCATCGCCGACGCGCGGCTTCGCGACCGCTTCCTGGCGCTGACCGGCCTTGATGCGGCAACGCTCCGCGCTCGCGCCGGCGATGCCGACGTCCTCGAAGCGGTTGCGAGCTTTCTTGCCGGTCACGAGCCCGACTTGGTGGCAGTTGCCGCTGCACTTGGCGTAGAGCCGGCGGCATTGTGCGCCCGCTCCTGATTCTCGACTGCGACGAGGTCATCCTCCGCTTTGCCGCGCCCTTCCGCCAGTGGCTCGATGCGGTGCACGGCCTTGCGCTCACATTCGAAAGCTTTGCCCTCGCTCCCAACATCCGCCACAAGGCCGATGGCCGGCCGCTCGATCCCCCTGCCTTTCCAGCCCTTCTCGATGGCTTCTTTGCGGAGGGCCAGCGGCTGCAAGCGCCAGCCGAAGGTGCGATCGAGTCGATCACGGCGCTTGCCCGCGACATGGATGTCGCTGTGCTCACCAACATCCCGGAAGCCTATCGCGAAATCCGCGCCGAAGTGCTGAGGGGCTTTGGTCTCGATTTCCCGGTCCACGCCAATGCGGGCGGCAAGGGCCAGGTGGTTGCAGCGCTCACCCAAGGCCGACCGGCGGTGTTCGTCGATGACCTGCCACCGCACCATGCAAGCGTTGCAAGTCACGCGGGCCATGTCGGGCGGCTCCACATGGTCGCAGATCCGGAGCTCCGGAAGTTGATCCCCATGGCGCCCGACGCCCATGCGCGCCATGACACATGGGCAGATGCCGAGATATGGATCAGGAACTGGATGGAGAGGGCGGCATGACGATCGAAGACAGGCTAGAAGAACTCGGCATCACACTTCCCGAGGCTTCCGCGCCTGCCGCCAACTATGTGCCAGCCGTGGTCCTGGGCGGGCTCCTCCACATCTCTGGCCAGATCGCGCAAGCCGAAGACGGCACGCTCATCCGCGGCCGGCTGGGCGAGGACATGGACGTGGCCGCAGGCAAGGAAGCCGCGCGGCGCTGTGCAGTCGCGCTCATCGCCCAGATGAAGGCGGCACTCGGAGACCTCGAGCGGGTTGAGCGCCTCGTCAAGCTCAACATCTTCGTCAATTCCACGCCCGCTTTCACCGACCAGCCGGAAGTGGGCAACGGCGCCTCCGATCTTCTGGTCGCCGTCTTTGGGGAGAAAGGCCGCCATGCGCGTTCCGCCGTGGGTGTCGCAACGCTCCCGCGCGGGGTTGCCGTCGAGATCGACGCTCTCGTCGCCATCACCTGATATGGCTGGCGGTGGGGCTGGCGCCGCGGCCGAAGCGGCAAGGGGCCGGGTGCGGATCCTCCACCGCGCTGCCGACCTTGCTGCCGCCTCCTGGGACCGCCTTGCCGGCAGCGCCAACCCCTTCGTCTCCCACGCGTTCATCTCTGCCCTCGAGGATTCGGGAAGCGCGGTTGCCAGCGCTGGCTGGCAGGCAGCGCATCTTCTCGTCGAGGGCGCCGAAGGCCAGCCGGTGGGGTTGATGCCAGCCTGGGCCAAGGGCCACAGCCAGGGCGAATATGTCTTCGACCACAGCTGGGCCGAGGCCTGGCACCGCGCCGGCGGCCGCTATTACCCCAAGCTCCAGGTGGCAACGCCCTTCACACCAGCAACGGCACCCAAGCTGCTCGCCGCCGAGCCGCAGGCGCGCGCACAGCTCGTGCGCGCAGCCGAAGCCCTGGTGCGGGAACAGGGCTGGTCTTCTGCGCATGCGACCTTCCTGCCACCCGAAGATGTGCCCACCTTCGCTGCGGCCGGCTGGCTTGAACGGCACGACATCCAGTTTCATTTCAACGCCCGCGGCCTCTCGGGCTTTGCCGACTTCCTCGGCCAGCTTGCCTCGCGCAAGCGGAAGGAACTGCGCCGCGAGCGTGAAGCAGCGCTCGCTGCCGTGGACAAGGTGGAGTGGCTGACCGGCTCTGATCTGACCGAGGCCGTGTGGGATGATTTCTTCCGCTTCTATATGGACACCGGCGGGCGCAAGTGGGGCCGGCCCTATCTCACCCGCACCTTCTTCTCGCTGCTTTCCGAACGCATGGCAGACCGCGTGCTTCTGGTCGTCGCCTGGAAGGGCGGGCGGCGGGTGGCGGGTGCGCTCAACTTCCTTGGCGCAGACTGTCTCTACGGCCGGCACTGGGGCACGCTCGAAGACATCCCCTTCCTTCACTTCGAGCTCTGCTACCACCAGGCGATCGACATTGCGGGCCACCTCGGCCTCGCCCGTGTCGAGGCTGGCGCCCAGGGGCCGCACAAGGTGAAGCGCGGCTACCGCCCGGTCATCACTCGCTCCATGCACCACCTGGCCGACCTCAGGTTCGCTGCCGCCGTCGCCGATTTCCTCGCCCGCGAGCGCGAGGCCGTCGCGCGTGAAGTCGCCCTGTTCGAAGCCGAGCTCCCCTTCCGCGCAGCCGATGCAGCGGAAGGCGCACGCAAGGAGTGAGCCACATGTTCCGGTTTGGAGCAGGCGCGCGGCTGGCGCTCAGCCCTTTGCAAGACATCCGCAGGCAAGGGGGGCAGACGCCGCTGCCGTCCTTGCAAGACAGCGCCTGGCACACACCAAAGCGCCTGCACTCCTCCCCTTGAGGCAGGAGCGCTGGCCGCTGGCAGGCGTCGGGGAGCGGGCCATTGCCCCCTCAAGGCAGCGCGAGGCATGCCTTCGCAGCGCTTGTCACCGTGTCGAGCGGACCCCGAGCATCAACTGGGATCCACGGGTCGAGCGGGCCGGGATCCGCTTCTTGCTCCAGAGCAACCCGGGCATCGGCATCCGATGCATCCTTGACCCGCGCTTCGACTCGCGCAAGCCGAGTGGCAAGCGGGGCAACAAGCCACAACCCATCAAAGCGGACTTGGGCTTCGCTTGCGAGCGCAGCGGCCGCCTCGCGGTCAGCGCGGGCAGCGTGCACAGCATCGAGCAAGACCGCCTGGCCACCAGCGAGCGCGGCGCGGGCCAGCCGGTGCATTTCGCAGCGCACCGGCAGCCAGGTTCCCGGCCCATAGGCAGCTTCCGGAAGCCGGGTTTCAGGGGGAACGCCATGGAGGCGCTTGCGGATCACGTCCGAGCGCAAGTGGCGCGCCCCCGGCGGCGTGCCAAGCCCTGCAGCAAGCTGGCGCGCCAGGCTCGACTTGCCAGTGCCGGAATAGCCACCGATGGCAACCAGCCGCGGGGCAGCGGGCATGAGAAGCGCGCAGGCAAGCGCAAGCAAGCGCCGAGCCTCGCAGGCAGCCTGCTCCTCCCCCGTCTCCGCCGCCCGCGTTGCCGTCACATGGGCACGGATGCTCGCCCGGACCGCCATCAGAAACGGCAGGAGCGGCCCGGCATCTTCATCGGCGCTCAGGTCGGTCCAGCGGTTCATAATGAGGTTGGCCTGGTCATGGCCGCCGCGCGCCCACAGGTCCATGAGCAGGAAGGCAAGGTCATAGGCGACATCACCAGTCGCCAGCGCGTCATCGAACTCGAGCGCATCAAAGAGAATCGGCTGGCCTTCCACCATCGCAATGTTGCCCAGATGAAGATCGCCATGGCCGCGCACGGGCTTGCGCGCGGCAAGCCGGGGCTGCAACCGCCTGAAGGCCTCCGCCTGCTGGTCGATGAAGCGCGCCACTTGCTCGTCACCAAGCACCGCGGCGACCGCCAGGAGGCTCCTGCAATTGCCAGCAAGGATGGGCTGAAGCGCAGCGGCGCTGTCGCCGGCCAGGTGCGGCAGGCTGGCATGGAAGCTCGCGACGGCATCGGCAAGCGCGATTGCCTCTGAGGTCGAAAGCCGCTCCCCGCGCGCAGCGAGAACAGCGCCATCGGGAAAGCGGCGCATCTCGAGCACCCAGTCGATGGCAGCGCCCGCTGCGTCTGCTGCACCCAGCCGCAGGCCATCGCTGTCCGCCACAATGGGGTGGAGGGCAAGGTAGATGTCGGGCGCAGTGCGGCGGTTCAGCTGGAGCTCGGCGGCAAGCGCCGCCTGGCGACGCGCGGGCGATGAAAAATCGAGATAGCCAAGGCTGACCGGGCGCTTCAGCTTCCAGGCCCGGTCACCAGCGAGGAAGACACTCGCCGCGTGGGTATCGATCCGGTGCGGCACAAGGCCGCCAAACGGCCCGCCGCTTGCAAACCAGAGAAGGGCATCAGCAGCTGGAAGCGGACTGGCCATGGCGCCCCCCTTGCCAGCCGCACTGCATCCTGCCCAGCCCGCCCCGCGCAAGCGGCATGCAAGCGCAATCGAGCTCAAGCTCGCCAAAGCCGCTGGCCCTTGCCACCCGCGCCACGCTAGAGCTGCGCCATGGAGCCCTTCATCCGCCTGACTGCCCGCGCGATTCCCTTCGGCGCTGCCAATGTCGACACCGACGTCATCATTCCCTCGCGCTACTTGAAATCCTTGAGCCGCGCGGGGCTGGGGAAGGGCGCGTTCGCGCCGCTCAGAGACGTGCCCGGCAACATCTTCGACCAGCCAGCAAGCGCTGGCGCCCAGATCCTCATCGCCGGCGCCAATTTCGGCTGCGGCTCGAGCCGCGAGCACGCGCCCTGGGCCCTCCTCGACATGGGGCTGCGCTGCATCATCGCCCCCTCCTTCGCCGACATCTTCGCTGGCAACAGCTTCCGAAATGGCCTCCTTCTCGTCACCCTTCCCCAAGACGCCATCGACCAGCTGATGGCAGTGGCACGCGAAGAGCTCCCCATCACCGTTGATCTCGAAAGCCAGACCGTCACCACACCGCATGCCCATTGCTGGACCTTCCCGATCGACTCCTTCGTCAAGGCATGCCTCCTCGAAGGCCTCGACCAGATCGGGATAACAGAGAAGCTCTTGCCAGATATCGACCGCTTCGAGGCGGCCATGGCACATGACCGGCCATGGCTCGGAGGCGCTGCCCAGCGCTGACCCCATATCGAGACCGCATCTCAGCCATGCACCAGAAGCGACTGATTTCACGCGCCTGACTCAAAACCTGAGCAATTTGGTCATCCATCGTCCCTAGTCATGCTGCATCGCAACATCCAGGTTGCGTCAAAACAAGGAGCGAGCGATGATGAAGTTTGTGACGGCTGCCCTGCTGCTGGCAGCCCAACCCGTTCTGGCAACTCCGGTCGCGGCGGTCCGGGTCCCGATTGCCGATCTTGACTTGACCACCAGCGCTGGCGTGCGGCTGCTTGACCAGCGGCTTGAACGCGCGGCCCGGCGCGTGTGCGGCGCACCAGGCCTCGGAATGCCGCTGGCCACCTCCTGGGCGGTGCAGGACTGCCGTCGCGATGCCCTGGCACGGGCCCGCCCGGCGCGGGATGCTGCCATTGCCCGCGCCAGCCTCCGCTTCGAGCGCCTGGCTGCGCGCTAACATCGAAGGCGGGATTGCGGCCGGCGCTTGCGGGCGCCGGCCGTTTCCTTTTGTGCGGCTGCCTTCTATCGCGCGGGCATGGCGCGCTTGCTCCTTCTCCCGGGTGATGGAATCGGCCCCGAAGTCCTGGCCGAAGCCCGCGCTGTGCTCGATGCCCTTGCCCTGCCCGGCCTCGAGACCGAGGAGGCGCCTTTCGGAGGTGCAGCGATCGATGCATCGGGCACACCCCTTCCGGATTCGGCGAGGGCCGCAGCGCTTGCCGCTGACGCCGTGCTGATGGGTGCAGTCGGCGGACCGAAGTGGGCCGGCCAGCCCTTTGATGCGCGTCCCGAAGCGGGTCTTCTGGCGCTGCGCTCGGCGATGGGCGTCTTTGCCAATCTCCGGCCAGCGAAGCTGTTCCCGGCGCTGACCAACGCTTCGACTCTCAAGCCCCATGTGGTCGAGGGGCTCGATATCCTGTTCGTCCGCGAACTTGTGGGTGGCATTTATTTCGGCGCGCCGCGCGGCATTTCCGAGCTTCCCTCAGGCGAGCGCGAGGGGGTCAACACCCAGCGCTACACGGAGTCTGAAATCGCCCGCGTGGCCGACACGGCTTTCACGCTGGCGCGGGCGAGAGGCGGCCATGTGACCTCGGTGGACAAGGCCAATGTGATGGAATCTGGCCTCCTGTGGCGCGAGGTGGTGACGGCCCGCCAGCGCGACGCCTTTCCCGACGTGGCGCTTGCTCACATGCTCGCCGACAGCTGCGCCATGGAGCTGGTCCGAAACCCACGCCAGTTCGATGTGATCCTGACCGACAACCTGTTCGGCGACCTCCTGTCTGACCTTGCCGCAATGCTCACGGGATCGCTTGGCATGCTGCCTTCAGCTGCACTCGGAGCCGAAGGCATGCCCGGCCTTTATGAACCCATCCACGGCTCGGCGCCCGACATCGCCGGGAAGGGGATCGCCAACCCCTGCGCTGCGGTCTTGAGCCTTGCGATGGCGCTGCGCCATTCGCTCGGGCACCCAGAGGCCGCGGACCGGGTCGAGCGCGCGGTCGAGGCGGCGCTCGCAGCAGGCGCCCGCACACCTGATCTCGGCGGCACGATTTCGACACGGGAGATGGGGGCGGCCATCGTGGCAGGGCTCCAGCCATGAACACCCTTTTCCGCCTGTCCCGCCGCTCGCCCGCGCTTTTGGCACGCAAGATCGCTGGCCTGTTCTTGACCGGCCTCCTCTTCCTGCTGCCGCTCATCCTGACGGTCGTCGCACTCGCCTGGGTGGTCGGCCAGCTCGGCGCGGTGTTCGGCCCCGACACTTTTTTGGGCGGCCTCATCGCGGCGCTCGGCCGAGTGGTGACGCTGGGCGCGGCGGGCAAGGCAACTGGCTTCTGGTTCGGGCTCCTCGTGATCTTGGTCGGGGTCACCTTCCTCGGCGTCCTGGTGCAATCCGGCGCCAAGGGCCTGCTCGAATCCTGGGTAGACGGCCTGCTGTCGCGGTTGCCGGTGGTGGGGAAGCTCTACCAGCCCTTCGCCCAGCTGGTCCGCACCATGGGCGGCGACAGCAAGGAGGAAATGGCCTCGATGAGCGTGGTGACGGCGCGGTTCGGCGACGGTGCCGAAGTGCTGGCGCTGCTTGCAAGCCCCGAGGTCTTCGATGTCGGCAACGGGCCGTCTCGCCTCATCCTTGTGCCAACTGCACCCGTGCCGATCGGCGGGGCGCTCCTGTTCGTGCCTGCTGCCAATGTCCGGGTGGTGCCGGGCATGAAGTTCGAGGATCTCGCCAAATTCTACATCACCATGGGAACGGTCGCGCCCTCGGCTCTGTTCGCTGGCGCCGTGCCGGCCGGGGCCCGCTAGGGCAGGCGGTCTCCCGGGGCGCTGCCGGCAAGCCGGTCCACGGCATCGATCCGCGCTTCGAGCTTCGCCCTGGCCGAGCGCAACTTGAAGCCGACGAGGAGGAAGAGAATCCCGATGACGACCGCCCAGGCGCCGATGATCCAGGTGATGGCGAACGCACCGGCCAGCGGGTTCAGGACGATGAGGACGGCGAAGAGGATGCCGAGAATGCCGGAGAGGATGAACCAGTCGCGGCCATGATCGGGCGGCAACTTCGCTGCCGAGACGAGGGTGGCAACGCCGGTCACGGCGGCGTTGGCGCCGATGAAGATGGTGAGCACGAAGGCGGTAGCAAGCGGCCAGAGGAAGGCGAGGACTCCGAGCACGATCGAGGCAACCGCGCCGACGGCGAACCAGACCCAGGCTTCGCCGTTCCGCGCCCGGCCCCAGGCTGCCACCACCCCGGCGATCCCATCGGCCAGTGCGAAGATCCCGAAGACGAGCACAAGCGACAAGAGCGCAGCTTGCGGCGTCAGGAAGCAGAGAATGCCGAAGATGACGGCAAAGAGACCCCGGAGTGCGATCGCCCACCAGCGCATCCGGAACAGCGCTGGCGCGCCGTCCCTCACCTTGTCGAGAAAGGTTTCGCCCGCCACAGGTCAGTTCTTCCGCTCAGGCGCGCCACTTCCGCTTCCCACGGCA
>NZ_JBRCLD010000105.1:0-14588 GCF_053487655.1 Thermaurantiacus sp.
CGGCATACCCGGCATCTTCGCCGGCTTGGCATTGCTGGTGTCGGCCACCAGCAGCTTGCTTGCATCCTCCGACCAGGCGACGAGGATGGTCTTCTCCGAGAGGCGCGCGGCCGCCGGCGCCAGGCGTGGCTCGGGCACCAGGATGGCGCCCGTGCGCCTGTCGATGCTGGCACCGACCGAGCTGGTCTTGCCGCCTTCGTCGCGCTGGATCGTCAGAAAGCCCACTCGCTCATTGTTGAGCCAGACATAGGAGCTTAACGCCGTGACCGGCTTGTCCGGCCTGGCCACGGCCACCATCGCGCCGGTGCGCAGGTCGAGGAAGAAGCGGTCCCCCTTGTGGCTGGCAAGGACGGTGCGGTCATCAGGGCTGGTTGCGCTGTCAATCTTGTAGGCGGGCCCGGGCGCGGCCGACATCAGCGCCTCAAGGCGCTCGCGCTCGGCTGGCTCGAGCAGGTTGGGCAGGCTGTGCTCAGTGCCATCGACATCGAAGATGCCAGTGCCACCGGGGATGGTGGCGAGCGGCTTCTGCGTTTCTGGGGCCTGTGTTTCGGCGCTGGTGCCCGCTGCCGCCAGCAGGGTGAATGCAGCAACGCCCGCCTTCCGCCCAAGTTCGAACATGCTCGCTTGCTCCCGCAACTCCAACCCTTGCGGCTATGGCCGGGGTTTGGGCGTTTGCCAAGTGCGAGAGCACGGCACAGCGGTGGACGCACCCTCTCCAGTTTCTCGTTCCGACATCGACAAAGTGCTGACAAGGGGGTGGGAAGCGATTATGTTTCACATCCGCCCTGCTGGAGAGTGGCCGGAGTGCGACGTCGAGGAAATCCGGGCGACTTGGACTTGGAGGCGCGTGTGGCACGGCTGTCACCAGGCCAGCGCGCTTGCCTCGACCTTGTCGATGACCATGCGACATCGAAGGAAATCGCGCTTGCGCTCGGGATCTCGCGGCACACCGTCGATGCGCGGCTGCGGCAAGCGATGCGGGTGCTGGGCGTGAGCAGCAGGCGCGAGGCGGCCATCATCTGGCGGGCTTCGGCCCTTGCCCGTGCGGAAGGCCGGGCGGGAGAGGCCTATCAACCATTCGCATATCAATCGTCGCGGATTGAGAGCCGGCTGGGAACGCCCGATGGTCTGGCCCATGGACCTGCGCTCGAACCCCTTGGCCTTCATGGCGAAGAGCTGCCCGGCGACCCAAGCGCCGACTGCGGTGGCGATGCCGGTCGCAATGCCGGTCGCGATCCCGGCGATGCCCTCGGCCGCGCTGGCATCAGCCACCATGTGCGTCAGGTTTCCCTTCCCCTCATGCAGGGCGGTCCTGCAGGCGAGCCCGCCCCGGAAGTGGCGGATGCCGCGGCCTGGACCTGGCCGGCTTCCCACGCGCCAGCGAGCGCCCTCCGGCTGTGGGGAGGCGCCAATGACCTGACGCTGCCCCAACGCCTTGCCGGCATCCTGATCGTGACGATCCTGGCGATGCTGGCCTTTGGGCTCCTCCTGTCAGGGATTGCGGCACTGACCCAGCTTCGCACCTGACCGCAGAGCCCGCATCAGACAAACGCGCTCAAATTGGGACATGAGGGCGTGCTTGACAGCCGCCACTTCGGGAGATTTGCCATGCCAAGACTTCGTCGCGAAGTTGCCGCCCGAGTTGCCGAATCGCTCTATGAGACCGAACAAGCGCTCGATGCCGCGCTCACCAAGGCCAGCGGCCTTTTGGGACTGATGCCGATTGCCCGCCAGGATGCCCGGCTTTCCGCATGCACTGGCCAGGATGCCATCGACCATGCTGCAGCTGCGATTGCCCGGCTTTCCGAAGCCAGGCGGGAGCTGGTGGAAGCGCACAAAGCCCTCTCGGAAGTGCAGAAGTCGATCGGCCTTGCGGAAGTTGCCTTCGGCAGCTTCATTGACAAGCCGGACTGGCCGCAGAAGAAGGCGATGCTGCAGGTGGTCGAGAACAAGGCCGCCTGAGCGGGCCAGACGCGCCGTGCGGCGGAGGGGCTGCCGGCGCGTCGGCCTGGCCTGGCACGAGGGAGAGTCGGAAATCCCGAGCCATGCCCGAGCCAATCCTGTTTGCTGCGCTCCTTCTTGGAACGCTTGCGCTGGCGTGGCGCCGCGGCGGCCGCGAGGAACGGCTGGCGGCACTTGCCTTGCTGTGCAGTGCGCTCCTTTCCCCCCTGGCCCAGAACCGCGGCTTTGCCGGACCGGAATACTGGATTTTGCTCATCGATGCCCTGCTGTTCCTGGCGCTCGGGGCGATCGCCTTGACGTCGCGGGCGTTCTGGCCCCTGTGGGCGGCCGGATTCCAGCTTGGGGCGCTTGCCGTCCACCTGGCGGCGGCCAGGGTCCCAGAGATCCTGCCAGCAGCCTATGCTGCAACCCTCATCATCTGGTCTTACCCGGTGGTGGTGGCTGTCGCGCTTGGGACCTGGTTCGAGGGGCGGGGGGCCACCGACCCCGACCGTGGCAGTGGAACGGGACGATGACTTCTGCTGCCTGCCGTCGCGGATCTCGACATAACGCAAAAGCCATATGGTGCCGACAAGGGGAGGGGAACGAATGACGGGTGCGGCCCGAGGTGTTGCAGACGCTGGCGCGCTGGGGGGCGCAGGGCCAACAGGCGTGCCCGTGGGCAATTCGGCTGGATCGCGTGACCGCTGGCTCCTGATGCGGCTCCTGAGTGCAGTGGAGAGCGTGCCGCGCCTTGCCGACCGGCTGCTTGCGGAGCGCGGCTCGCTTGGCGCCGTCTTGGCCCTTTCCGACGAGCGGCTGCGCCAGCTCGGGGCAGATGCCAATGGCATTGCGATCCTCGGCCTGGTGCGCGAGGCGGTCTCCGCTGTGCTGTCGCCCGAAGGGCCGGAGCGACCACGGATCGATTGCGCAGCAGCGGTTGCGAAATGGCTTTATGCCAGCATGGCCTGGCTGCCAGTTGAGGAAGTGCGCGCGCTGTTCCTCGATGGCGGCCAGCGGCTTATCCGCGCTGAACGACTCGGCACCGGCTCTGTCCGCGCTGCCGTCGTCTACCCCCGCGAAGTCGCACGGCGCGCGCTCGAACTTTCGGCCGCCGCTGTCATCCTGGCGCACAACCACCCCTCGGGAGACCCGACACCATCGGCGGAGGACAGGAGTATCAGCAAGCGGGTGGCGGCTGCACTCGCCACCATCGACGTCGCCCTCCTCGACCATGTGGTGATTGCCCGCAGCGGCTGGGCAAGCGCCATGCCAGCAGGCCCCGACCCCGGTGCGCCCCGCCTATCAATGATTGATATGTCAACCGGCAGGACTTGCGCTACCATCCCGCAGCCGGCTTGATGGCAGGGCTTCCGCGGGTTGCCGAGCAGCCCTGGAGCTCTGGCTAGGCCGGCCGTCCCCGGCAACCGGAATGGTGGTGGTGGCGCCGAAATCCATCGACCCTGCAGGCGCCACCGCCACCGCGCAGTGTGCACGGGATCGGCGCCGATGTGAAGTGCGGGCGCGACAGGCCAGCGCTGTCACCGCTCTCCCGAACGCATCGCCAGAGCGGCGTGCAGGCCCTGAGGCAAAGCCGCGCCGGTCACTGGTTCATGCTGGCGAAGAAGTCTGCGTTCGACTTCGAGTCCTTCATCTTGTCCAACAGGAACTCGATCGCATCGACCGTTCCCATCTGCATGAGAATGCGGCGCAGCACCCACATCTTGGCAAGGACGCCCTTGTCGACGAGGAGCTCCTCCTTGCGCGTTCCCGACTTGCCGACATCGATTGCCGGGAAGATGCGCTTGTCCGCCACCTTGCGGTCGAGGACGATCTCGGAGTTGCCGGTGCCCTTGAACTCCTCGAAGATGAGCTCGTCCATCCGGCTCCCGGTGTCGATGAGCGCAGTGGCAATGATCGAGAGCGAGCCACCTTCCTCGATGTTGCGCGCCGCGCCGAAGAAGCGCTTGGGCCGCTGGAGGGCATTGGCATCGACCCCGCCCGAGAGCACTTTCCCCGAGCTCGGCACGACCGAATTGTAGGCGCGCGCCAGCCGGGTGATCGAATCGAGCAGGATGACGACGTCGCGCTTGTGCTCGACAAGGCGCTTTGCCTTCTCGATGACCATTTCGGCGACCTGGACATGGCGGGAAGCCGGCTCATCGAAAGTGGAGGAGACGACCTCGCCCTGGACCGAGCGCTGCATGTCGGTCACTTCCTCGGGCCGCTCGTCGATCAGGAGCACAATCAGATAGACTTCCGGATGGTTGGCGCTGATCGCCTTGGCGATGTTCTGGAGCAGCACCGTCTTTCCCACCCTGGGGGGAGCGACGATGAGGGCGCGCTGGCCCTTGCCCTGGGGCGAGATGATGTCGATGACACGCGCCGAACGGTCCTTGCTGGTGGGATCCTCGATGTCGAGCCGGAGCTTCTCGTCCGGGTAGAGCGGTGTCAGATTGTCGAAATTCACGCGATGGCGGAGTGTCTCGGGATCATCGAAGTTCACTCGCGTCACGCGCACGAGGCTGAAGTAGCGCTCGCCATCCCTCGGCGCGCGAATGTCGCCTTCGACGGTATCCCCAGTGCGAAGCCCATAGCGACGGACCTGGGCCGGGCTCACATAGATGTCGTCAGGGCCGGCAAGATAATTGGCATCTGCCGAGCGCAGGAAACCAAAGCCATCCGAGAGCACTTCGATGGTGCCCGACCCAGTGATGTCCTCGTCCTTTTCGGCAAGGGATTTCAGGATGCCGAAGAGGAGATCCTGTTTGCGCAAGGTGGAGGCCTGCTCGACGCCAAGGGCCTCGGCCATCTCGACGAGCTCGGCGGGAGTTTTCTTCTTGAGATCAAGGAGATGCAAAGGGAAGCCTCTGGGAGAAACGCCGAAGCCTTGCGGGGGGACCTGGCGCTGGAAGCTGGGGAGGGCGCGACCCCTGAGGAGCACGCAACTGCCCCCTAGGCGCTTGGGGGCGCGAAATCAAGCGTCCCGCACGACAGCGCGCGTGTAAAGATGCCAAGTCGCGTAGCCGAGGACGGGGAGCGCGACCATGAGGCCAAGGAAGACGGGGACCGAGGCGAGAAGGAGGAGGACGGCGACAGTCAGGCCCCAGCGCAGCATGACCCTGGGACTGGTGGCAAAGACTCGCGCCGACGTCATCACGGCTGCAAGAGGATCAGCTGCGCGATCAACAACCATGGGAAAGCTGAAGGCCGAGAAGACGAGGGCAGCAAGGGCAAAGCCAGCGCCGACGAGGTTGCCGAGGATGACCATCCGCCAGCCTTCGGGAGTTGTGAACAGGGCGGAGACAAAGTCTGCTGGTGTGGCCGGCCCAAGCCGCCCAAGCGTTGTACCATAGATGCCCTGGGCGGCTGCGACCCAGAGCAGGAAGAGGCCGGCAAGACCGACGGCAAGAAAGAGAAGCGGCAGCCTCGAGCGGCCGGCCATGGGATCGAAGAAGTGGAACCAGCTGGTATCCAGGCCCTGTTCGCGGCGCCGCGCAATCTCGTAGAAACCGGCCGCCGCAATTGGACCCACGAGGGCAAAGCCAGCTGCCATGGGAAAGATGAGCGGGAAGAGATCGCGGTTGAAGGCGACGGCTGCAGCAAGGACACCGATTGCCGCATAGATGAGGGGAAGGAACAGGAGATCGCCGCGCAGCGCCCGAAAATCGTCCCAGCCGGCCGCAAGCGCCCACTTGAGATCGGCTGTGGTGATGGGGCGAACCGCTGCCGGGGCAATTGCCTCGCCTTCGTCCACCAGGGATGGATCCATGGCCACTCTCCTCTCCCGCCGCCAAACTAGTCCGGATTTTGGCTGAGGAAAAGGCTGGCGTGCAGCTCAGAAGGGCTTCAGGATGGCAAGCGGCACAATGGCAATGGTGGCAAGCGCCGGAAACTCGTTCCACATGCGCAAGGACCTTTCCCCGATCGGGCGGGCGCCGGCGGCCATCTTCCGAGACAGGGCGACCATCCAGCCGTGATAGCCCGTCAGAAGCAGGACCAGGCTGATCTTCAGATGGAGCCAGCCGGCCGTCGCAAGCCCGTAGGAGAGAGCAGCAAGGAGCCCGAGGACCCACACCGCAACGAGGGAGGGAGTGAGGATGATGCGCCGCAGGCGGCGCGTGCGCTCACTCCAGGCGCGGTCCGCTGGCGAGCCAGGGACTTCCGCATGCTGATAGACGAGATAGCGTGGCAGCATGAAAAGGCCAGCCATCCAGAAGAAGGTAACGATGACATGGAGCGCCTTCACCCAGACATAGGCGCCACCAAGAAAGCCGACCGTCATCCGCGCAGCCGCTTCAGGAGCTGCTCGACATGGGCGATCGGGGTGTCCTTGTCGATGCCATGGCCGAGATTGAGGATATGCGGACGGCCGGCGAAGCGGGCGAGGCACTGGTCGACGGCGCGGTCGAGCGCTTCGCCGCCAGCCAGAAGCGCAACCGGATCCAGATTGCCCTGCAGGGGGAGGGTGACGGGAAGGCCATCGGGCACGGCAGTCTCATCGAGGCCGAGCGCGTGGACCCCCGTTTCTTCCGCGTACCGCAGGAGGTTCTGTCCGGCGCCGCGGGGGAAGCCGATGACGGGGGCGAGATGGCTGATGGCCGCCACAATCTGGCGTGTGGGGCGGATGACCCAGCGCTCGAACTCGGCAGGGGGGAGCACTCCGGACCAGCTGTCGAAGATCTGCACGGCCTGCGCACCCGCGGCGATCTGCGCGGCAAGATAGCCGATTGTCACATTGGTGATGCGGTCGATGAGGGCGCGGAAACCAAGCGCATCTTGGTAGGCGGCAAGGCGGGCCGCCTCGAGCGCGCCGCCCTGGCCTGCAAGCATGTAGGTTGCAACCGTCCAAGGGCCGCCAGCAAAGCCGATGAGCGCCGTCTTGGCCCCGAGGCTGGCGCGGACGCGGCGCACCGTATCGATAACGGGCGCAAGCTTTCCCGCCTCGGTCGTCATGGCCGAAAGCGCGAGCATGAGCGGTGCATCCTTGAGCGCTGGCGTAAGGCGAGGGCCTTCGCCAGCCTCGAAGGCGAGCGCCTGACCCATGGCCCAGGGAATGACGAGGATGTCAGAGAAGAGGATGGCAGCATCCATGCCGAAGCGCCGGACCGGCTGGAGCGTCACTTCGGCCGCCGCAGGAGCATCGAGCAGGAGCTCCAAGAAGCCGCCCTTTTGGGCGCGCAGTTCGCGATATTCAGGAAGATAGCGGCCGGCCTGACGCATGAGCCAGACCGGGGGGGGATCATGGCGCACTCCGGCAAGGACGTCGAGGAGCGGGGAGGATGCCGGGATGGCCTGGGCCGTTGCCATGGAAGCGTCTTGCGGAGTGGCAGCGGCGACGTCAACCGCGATTGCAGCACCTGGGCATCTCCGGCTGATTCATGACGGAATCATGTCTTCGCAATGACAGGGGCGTTGCGGTGAGTTGCGGGGATGCATTTTCATCCACAGGGATGTGCACTCCACGCTCTCCAGCAAATTTTTGGAAACAAGTGGTTTTTTCGCTTTTCCGGAGACTTGTTGGGGCTGCGGCCGGGGTTGTCCACATGGGGAGAATGGGGGCTATTGCGGCTGGGTTGGGGGGGACAGGTCTGTCATGGGGAGCAAGCGGGGATGGATGGGCGCCTTCTGCGGCTGCTTTCCAGGCCCTTGTCCGCTGGTCTATCCCCAGGAAATCGTGCGTCGCTTTCACCTGCATCTCGTTTCCGACTCGACTGGCGAGACGCTCGATGTGCTGGCGAAGGCAGCGCTTGCCCAGTTCGAGGATGTGGAGGCGATTCGCCATTTCTGGCCGCTGGTGCGGTCGGAAGGGCATCTCGACCGGGTGATGGAGGAAGTGGCAGCCCAGCCCGGTCTCGTGCTGTATACGCTGGTGGGGGAGTCGCTTCGGCGCCGACTCGAGGCCAAGTGCGAGCGGCTTGGGCTGCCGGTGATCGCCGTTCTTGACCCGATCGTCTTTGGTTTGTCGCGCCTTCTTGGCCAGTCGGCCAGGCCGCGCCCGGGTGGGCGGCATGTGATGGATGCTGCCTATTTCCAGCGCATCGACGCACTGAATTATACGCTTGCGCATGATGATGGCCAGGCAGCAGAAGGTTGGGATGAAGCCGATATCCTGCTTGTTGGTGTCTCCCGCAGTTCCAAGACTCCAACGTCCATCTATCTTGCCAACCGTGGCTACAAGGTGGCGAATTTGCCGCTGGTGCCAGGCCGCGAGCCGGATCCGCGGCTGTTCGAGCTCAAGCGGCCGCTCGTCGTTGGGCTGACCATGGACCGCGAGCGGCTGCTGACGGTCAGGCGCAACCGGCTGCTGGGGGGAGCGGCGGGGGTGGGCCAGGACTATGCCGACCCTGAGCGGGTGGCAGACGAGCTGGCGGCAGCACGGCGGCTGTTTGCCGCCCGCGGTTGGCCGGTCATCGATGTGACCAGGCGGTCGATTGAAGAGACGGCGGCGGCGGTCATCGCCCTCCACCAGGAGTTGAAGGGCGAGTTTTCCGGGCCGGGAAGCGGAGTGGTGGTTGGCTGAGCTCTTGGTGCTTGCTTCCGCTTCGCCAGCGCGGGCGGCCATGCTCGATGCGGCGGGCGTAGCCCATGAGGTGGTGCCAGCGGCGATTGATGAGGACGCGTTGACGGCAGCGCTGCAGGCCGAAGGGGCGGACGCGAGGAATGTGGCCGACGCCCTTGCCGAAGCCAAGGCGGTGAAGGTTTCCGCCCGGCTGCCAGGGCGGCTGGTGCTGGGCGCCGATACGGCCGGTCAAGTGGAGGGTGGCGGCTGGCTTGGAAAGCCAGGGACGCGGGAGGGTCTTGTCGCCCAGCTTCGCCTGCTGCGCGGCCGGGGCCACCGGCTGGTCTCGGCAGCGGTCTTGGCGCGCGATGGCGCGGCCTTGTGGCGGCATGCGGCGGTGGCGCGGCTTCTTGTGCGCCACTTCTCGGACGCCTGGCTCGATGCGCATGTTGCCGCCGTGCCCGAGGCGGTGCTGGGATCGGTCGGTGGCTATCATGTCGAAGGCCTTGGTGTGCAGCTGTTCGACCGGATCGAGGGGGACGTGTGGACCGTCAAGGGGTTGCCGCTGCTCCCTTTGCTTGCCCAGCTGCGGGCGCTGGGAGTGATGGCGGCGTGAGCGGCTTGCCGGTCGCGGGCGTGATGGGCTGGCCAGTTGCGCAGTCAAAGTCGCCCCACATCCACCGCTTCTGGCTCCAGGCGCTGGGGCGCGATGGCGACTATGTGCGCTTGCCAGTGCGGCCCGAAGCCCTGGGTGCGGCCCTGCGCGGGCTGCCGGCGCTCGGCTTTGCCGGTGTCAACCTGACCCTGCCGCACAAGGTGGCAGCGCTTGCCCATGTCGATGCCGCAGACGACCGCGCCCGGGCGGTGGGGGCAGCCAACCTGGTGCGGGTGGAGGACGGCGGGCTGGTGGCCAGCAACAGCGATGTGGAAGGCGTGCGCGAAGCACTGGCGCTGCTCGAAGTGGGGAGCGGTTCGACCGTTGCCGTACTTGGCAGCGGCGGCGCAGCGCGGGCAGCGCTTGCCGCCCTTGCCGAGCTCGGCGTGGGGGAGGTGCGGCTCGTTGCCCGCAACGGGGAGGCAGCCCGCGCCCTACTTGAGGCGTTCGCACTTCCGGGCCGGGTCTGGGCGCTGGCAGACGCGGGTACCGCCTTTGCTGGCGCCGTGGTGGTCAATGCGACCAGCCTTGGCATGGCTGGCGCTGCGCCCATGCCGGCGCCGCTTGTTGATGCCGTGGGCGCTGCAGCGGGTGTGTTCGACATGGTCTATGCACCGCTCGAGACTGCGCTTCTCGCCCGCGGGCGCGGCAAGGGACTGCCCGTCGTGGACGGGCTTGTCATGCTCATCGGCCAGGCCCGCGCCGGGTTCCGCGCCTTCTTCGCGGCCGAGCCGCCGCGCGAGCGCGATGCGGAGCTGCGCGCGCTGCTCACGAAAGACGCGCCATGAGGGTGCGACGAGGACCGCTGGTGGTGGGCTTGACGGGCTCGATCGGCATGGGAAAGTCGGCGGTTGCTGCGATGTGCGCGCGCCTTGGTGTGCCTGTCTTTGATGCGGATGCGGCCGTGCGCGCCGTGCAGGGGCCAGGCGGGCGGGCGCTCGCCGCCATTGAGGCGGCGTTTCCGGGCACAACCGGGCCTCTTGGCGTGGATCGGGCAGCGCTGGGGGCAGCGGTATTCGGCCGGCCCGAGGCGCTTGCTGTGCTTGAGCGGATCGTTCACCCGGAGGTGGCGCGCATGCAGGCTCTCTTCCTGCGCCGTCACCGCGGGCGGCGGCTGGTGCTCGTTGATGTGCCGCTGCTTCTTGAGCGGGGGGGCTGGCGGCGCGTCGATCTGGTGGTGGTGGTGAGTGCTCCCGCACGCGTGCAGCGGGCCCGCGTGCTGGCCCGGCCGGGCATGACTATCGCCAAACTGGACGCCGTGCTTGCCCACCAGATGCCGGACCAAACCAAGCGTGCCAAGGCCGATGTCATCATTGAGACCGGACGCGGGCGCCTGGTGACCTGGCGCGCTGTGCGCCGCCTGGTGCGGGCAGCGAGGGCGCTTGCAAGGGCGAAGCGACTGTCGCATCTTTCCCGCGCTCATGCGCGAAATCGTGCTCGATACCGAGACCACCGGGCTTGACCCGAGCGACGGCCACCGGATGGTGGAATTGGCGGCAGTCGAGCTCTGCAACCGGGTGCTGACTGGCCGGCGGCTGCACCTCTATTTCAATCCCGGGCGGCCGATGCCGGCCGAAGCTCAGAAAGTGCATGGGCTCACCGACGCCTTCCTTGCCGACAAGCCGGCGTTTGCGGAAGTCGCTGCGGAGATTCTTGCCTTCCTGAGCGACTCCCCCATCATCGCCCACAATGCCCGTTTCGACTGGCGCTTCCTCAACGCCGAGCTCGAGCTTGCCGGCCTCTCGCCCATTGCCGAGGAGCGCCTTGTTGACACGCTCGATCTTGCCCGGGCGCGCCTTCCGGGTGCCAAACATTCGCTCGATGCGCTCTGCCAGCGGTTCGGGATCGATCTTTCGCGGCGGGTGCAGCACGGAGCGATGATCGATACCGAGCTTTTGGCCAGCGTCTATGTTGAGCTGACCGGCGGCCGTCAAATGGGGCTGGAGCTCGGTCATGGGCTTGTCGAGGCGGCGGCAGCGCCGATGCCCCGGCGGAGCTGGCCTGTCAGAGTGTTCGCGCTCGCGCCCGAGGAGCTGGCAGCGCATCGCGCGTTCCTGGCTGGAATGGCCAATCCGCTGTGGGCGAAGCTTGAGGCGGCAATGCCGGACGCATGTGTGGGAGAAGGCTGATGGACATTCGAGTCTCTGGGCATCAGGTCAGCACCGGGAGCGCGTTCCGCGCCCATGTCGAGGCACGGCTGCAGGGGATGGCCGAGAAGTATTTCTCGCGCGCACTTGGCGCGCATGTGACGCTCTCCACGGGACCGCACGACAGCTTCACTTGTGATATCGTCTGCCACGTCATGCAGGGGCTGGTTCTCAAGGGCTCCAACCGGGCCGCCAATGCCCATGCGGCCTTCGATGGCGCCGCCGACCGGATCGAGAAACAGCTGCGACGCTACATGCGGCGGCTCAAGGACAAGAATGGTGCAGCGCTTGACAGCGTAGCGCCCGACCGCATTCCGGAAAATGCCGACTACCGGATCTTCCGCGCCGAGCCCGAGGACAGCGAGGCCGGGGACGCACCGCTCACGATCGCCGAAATGAAGGTCGACATTCCCGAGGCCACGGTCTCAGACGCGGTCATGATGCTCGATTTGCGCAACACGACGGCGCTCCTCTTCACCAACTCCGGCACTGGCCACCTCAACATGGTCTACCGCCGCGAGGACGGGAATATCGGCTGGGTGGAGCCCCGGCTCTGACCGGGCGGCAAGCCGGAGCAAAGGCTGCCGCCGCCACAGGGGCCCAACGAGAGGGGCCTGGGAGCGAAGGCAGGCGCGCCGGAACGGAAGGGGGTGGCGCGCGGGCTGTCGAGGCGGCAGAGCATCTGAGGCGACTGGAACGCCTGTATGCGGCAGCACCTGTCAACACCTTGTTCTGCTCCACCCTGGTGCTGCCCGCCCCTGGGCATGCCGAAATCCGCTTTGAAGTGAACGAAGCCCATTACCATGCTGCCGGTGCGGCCCATGGTTCCGTCTATTTCAAGATGCTCGACGATGCCGCCTTCTATGCCGCCAACTCGATGGTGCCCGATGTCTTCATGCTGACGACGCAGTTCAACCTGTTCCTGACGCGCCGCGTGACAGCGGGCCCGCTGCTGGCTGTCGGGCAGTGGGTGTCGGGTGCGAGGCGCGTGCTGATCGCGGAGAGCCGGCTTCTGAACGCCGATGGCGAGGAAGTCGCCCGCGGCCAGGGCACCTTCATGCGCTCAAAAATCCCGCTCGCCTCGCTTCCCGGCTACGCGGAATGACGCCTGCCCTGCCGGCGAGCCTGATGGTGCCAGCGCTGCTGCGCCGAGTGTTCGCTGCCGGCGGCTACGCCACGGTGCTGGCCAAGGGCCACGCGGGCGGCAGCGCCATGCTGCTGGTCCACCGGCTGGCAGATGGCGATCTCAGGGCTTACGAGCGTATCCCGGATGTGAATGCCGGCATGGCCTGGCGGCTCGCAGCCGAAGGTGAGGCGGCCGTCGACCGCTTGTGCACCCGGGCCCGGGATTTCGACCCCGATCTGTGGATCGTCGAACTTGCCGTCCCGGACCCGGCACGGTTCGTCGCGGGATTTCCCCCCGCCAATTGACCCGCAGAACGCCTGCGCCAAGGGGGAGACTGCGACTTGGCAAGCACTTTTGCCAGGCGCCGGCGGCCCAGGGCGGGGCTGCTGGAAGAAGAGCGCGCTGGCCGCGCCCCAACCTCCCCCTTGCGCCGTTTGCGGCAGGGCCAGGCGGGCAGCCCCATGGCCGGCGGGTGAATGAGCGAGTGCATGATCAATGTGAGGCGGCCCCTCGTGGCAGCGGGACTTGCCGTCCTTATGCTGGCAGCGGGAGAGGCCCCGTTTGATGCCGATGTCGGCCAGTGGCTTTCCGGCCAGGCGACAGTGGCACCTCAGTCTTCAGTGGACGCAGCGGCGGATGTGCCACCATTCATCGAGGACCCCGAAATCCTCAAGGCGGCGCTGGTGGAGGAACCCCAGGTCCGGGTGCGCCCGGACTCGCTTGCTGCCCTCGTGGCTGAACTGCGCTCCGAGGCAGCACGGGCGACATTCAGCCCGGACATGGAGTGTCTGGCGCGCGCAGTCTACTGGGAAGCCAAGGGCGAGCGGCTGGAAGGCCAGCTTGCCGTTGCCGAAGTGATCCTCAATCGTGTCGCCGACGGCCGCTTCGGCCGCGACGTGTGTGCAGTCATCAAGGCGCCACGGCAGTTCAGCTTCGTACGGGCGGGCGTGATCCCAGCCCCAGTCGACCAAGCGGCCTATCTCGTTGCGCGCGCGATTGCGCTGATTGCCATCAAGGAGCATTGGACACCCGTCGTGGGTGATGCGACCCACTTCCATGCCACCTATGTGCGGCCCGGCTGGCGCTTGACGCGCGTGGCGCAAGTGGGGAACCACATCTTCTACCGCTGAGGCAGGGTGAGGCAGGGATTGGCCGCGCAGCCGGCAGGTGGGTGCGGCAAGGAGAGGGGGGGCATGCCAAACCCCGGCGGTCAAGGGCCGGAAGCGGTGCCGCATGCATGGCGGGACCAATCCCGGGGCGCCTAGGGGCAACCGCAATGCCTGGAAGCATGGGGCACGATGTGCGGAGGTGGAGGCGCTCGTGCGGGGGTTGCCAATCACGGAAGGGGGCTGAGGCGTGCTGTTTATCGCTTTGCGACTGCCCAACCGATAATCATTGCCCCTAAGATGATCGCAACGCTGATCGGCAACTCCGCGATGCCTTGGAAAAGGACGTAAATGGTCGCTGCAAAGAGGCCTATCGAGAGGACGGATAGGGCGACCCTGAGAGTCCAGCCCACTAACCTCACGCCGACGGCGCCAAAGATGTTCGCGGAGGTTTCAATGGCGTCCGACGCTGATTTGATCGCGCGATCGCCCAACTGTCGGACGGACGCGGGGATCTTCAAAGAGGCTTTGCGCAGAGTGCGCCCATACCAGTACCACAGCTTCGACCCCGTTTCGGGCATCCACAGGCAGGTCAGCGCAGCGGGCAATGTGGGAATGACAAGCAACGCGAACGCCGCCCCCTCCCCTTTCGCCAAGGCGAGCGGCAGGCCGATGCACAGCGCGGCAGCAATGAGCCGAAGGGGCGCGAAGAGAACTTCCCCTATTACCCCACCAACCTTCTCCCGCTTGGTCTGGGTCGCCTCTGGTTCCACCACCCCATCCCTGTGCTACCAGGCAGCATTCGGCGGGAAACCGGGCCGAAGGTCAAGGGGCCGTCACGCGAGAGCCGTGGAGGTCGGTTGATTGCTATTTGATTGCCAGCCGCCCGCGATCCGCGCTCGGTTCGCTACCGCTGAAGGGTAAGTCATTGAAAAGTTTGGTGGACGCACTAGGGCTCGAACCTAGGACCCGCTGATTAAGAGTCAGCTGCTCTACCGACTGAGCTATGCGTCCGTACCATGCGAGCGAAGCGCGGACCTAGCAGCGGGGCCGGGCCGTGTCTAGGGATCGCCGATGGCGCGGGGGCCCCCCTGCCGTCGCGCCTCCTGGT
>NZ_JBRCLD010000106.1:0-23102 GCF_053487655.1 Thermaurantiacus sp.
TCTTCACGTAGTCGGCGTGGCCGGGGCAGTCGACATGCGCATAGTGGCGCTTCTGCGTCTCGTATTCGACATGGGCGGTCGAGATCGTGATGCCGCGGGCCTTCTCCTCAGGGGCCTTGTCGATCTGGTCGTAGGCCGTGAAGGTGGCGCCGCCCGTCTCGGCGAGGACCTTTGTGATGGCCGCCGTCAGCGACGTCTTGCCATGGTCGACGTGACCGATGGTCCCGATGTTGCAGTGCGGCTTTGTCCGCTCGAACTTCGCCTTCGCCATTGTCCTGTCCTCTTCACTTCACGCTGGCTTGATCGACCCCGTATTTACGAGACATTCAGGCGAGCTTCGCCTTGACTTCCTCGGCCACGTTGGCGGGGACTTCCTCATAGTGGCTGAACTGCATGGAGTATTGCGCCCGCCCCTGGGTCATGGAGCGAAGCTGGTTCACATAGCCGAACATGTTGGCAAGCGGCACCAGTGCGGCAATCACTTGGGCATTGCCACGCGTGTCCGTGCCCTGGATCTGCCCGCGCCGGCTGTTGAGGTCGCCAATGCAGTCCCCCATGAACTCCTCAGGAGTCACAACTTCGACCTTCATCATCGGCTCGAGCAGCTTGATGCCGGCCTTGGTCGCCGCCTCACGCATCGCACCCCGGCCCGTGATCTCAAAGGCAAGTGCGGAGGAGTCGACATCGTGATAGGCGCCATCGACGAGCGTCACCTTGAAGTCGATGATGGGAAAGCCGATAAGCGCCCCCGACTCCGCCACTTCGCGAATGCCCTTCTCGACCGCTGGAATATATTCCCGCGGCACGTTCCCCCCCTTTACCTCGTCGACGAAGATGATCCCCGAGCCACGCTCCCCGGGCTCGACCACAATCTTGACACGGCCGAACTGGCCCGAGCCGCCAGTCTGCTTCTTGTGCGTGTAGTCAACTTCCACCTTGCGCGCGAGAGACTCCCGATAGGCCACTTGCGGCGCACCGACATTGGCTTCCACCTTGAACTCGCGCTTCATCCGATCGACGATGATCTCAAGGTGGAGCTCGCCCATCCCCTTGATAATGGTCTGGCCACTCTCGACATCAGACGTCACTCGGAACGAGGGATCCTCTTGCGCCAGCCGGTTGAGGGCAATCCCCATCTTCTCTTGGTCGGCCTTGGTCTTGGGCTCGACGGCGACTTCGATGACGGGCTCGGGAAACTCCATCCGCTCGAGGATGATGGGCTTGGTTGGCGCACACAGCGTGTCGCCAGTCGTCACTTCCTTCAGGCCCACGAGCGCAACAATGTCACCAGCATGGGCGTCCTTGATGTCCTCGCGGTTGTTCGCATGCATCAGGAGCATGCGGCCGATCTTCTCGCGCTTGTCCTTGACCGAGTTCAAGACGGTCGAGCCCGCCTCAAGCCGGCCCGAATAGATCCGAGCGAAAGTGAGCGTGCCGACAAAGGGGTCGGACATGATCTTGAAGGCAAGCGCTGAAAATGGCGCGTCATCATCCGCTGGCCGCGTGTCGCGCTCGCCCTTCAAGTCCACGCCTTCAACGGGGGGGATGTCGAGCGGGCTTGGGAGATAATCGACAACGGCATCCAGCAGCGGCTGGATCCCCTTGTTCTTGAACGCCGAGCCGCACAGCACCGGCACCAGAGCAAAGGCAAGCGTACCCTTGCGGATGAGCGCCTTCAGCGTTGCAACATCCGGCTCCCGGCCTTCAAGATAGGCTTCCATCGCCGCATCATCCTGCTCGACGGCAAGCTCGATGAGCGCGTTCCTCGCCTTTGCCGCGGCTTCGGCATATTCGCTCGGGATGGGATGATATTCGAACTTGGCGCCAAGCGATTCCTCAAGCCAGATGATGGCGCGGCTCTCGACGAGATCGACGAGACCCTTGAAGTCCCCCTCGATCCCGATGGGAAGATAGAGGACCGCCGGGCGGGCGCCGAGCCGGTCCCTGATCATCTCAACGCAGCGCTCGAAATTGGCCCCGGTGCGGTCGAGCTTGTTCACAAAGCACATGCGCGGCACGCGATACTTGTCGGCCTGGCGCCATACCGTCTCCGACTGCGGCTCGACACCAGCGACACCATCAAAGCAGGCGATCGCGCCATCGAGCACGCGCAAGCTACGCTCCACCTCGATCGTGAAGTCGACATGGCCGGGCGTGTCGATGATGTTGATCCGGTGGTCGTTCCAAAAACAGGTCGTCGCAGCCGAAGTGATGGTAATGCCGCGTTCCTGCTCCTGCTCCATCCAGTCCATCGTGGCCGTGCCTTCGTGCACTTCCCCGATCTTGTAGGACTTCCCAGTATAGTAGAGGATCCGCTCGGTTGTCGTCGTCTTGCCGGCATCGATGTGCGCCATGATGCCGATGTTGCGGTAGCGGGTGAGCGGATGGGAGCGGGGCATGGAAGAACCTTCCAGACGGAAACTTCGGGCTACCAGCGATAGTGCGAGAAGGCGCGGTTGGCCTCCGCCATGCGGTGCGTGTCCTCGCGCTTCTTGACTGCTGAGCCGCGGTTGTTCGAAGCTTCAATGAGCTCGGCGGAAAGCCGTGCGGACATCGTCTTCTCCGAACGGTTGCGGGCAGCTGCGATGAGCCAGCGGATGGCAAGCGCTTGGGCGCGCTCGGGCCGCACTTCCACTGGCACTTGATAGGTCGCCCCGCCGACGCGGCGCGAGCGCACCTCAACCAGAGGCTTCACATTGTTGAGCGCATCATGGAAGACCGCGATAGGCTCACGCTTCAAGCGCGCCTCGATCGTGTCGAGCGCGGAATAGACAATGCTCTCCGCAACCGACTTCTTGCCCTCGAGCATGACGAGGTTCATGAATTTGGTCAGCACCTGGTCCCCGTAGCGAGGGTCGGGGAGGATCTCGCGCTTCTCAGGGCGACGACGACGGGACATGGCTCTACCCTCTTACTTCGGCCGCTTGGCGCCATATTTTGACCGTGACTGCTTGCGGTCCTTGACCCCTTGCGTGTCGAGGACACCGCGCAGCACATGGTAGCGCACGCCGGGCAGGTCTTTCACCCGGCCGCCACGAATCAGCACGACCGAATGCTCCTGCAGGTTATGGCCTTCGCCAGGAATATAGCCAATCACTTCAAAGCCGTTGGTAAGCCGGATCTTGGCCACCTTCCTGAGCGCCGAGTTCGGCTTCTTGGGCGTCGTTGTATAGACTCGCGTGCACACCCCCCGCTTTTGCGGGCAAGCCTCCATCGCAGGCACCTTGTTGCGGGCCCGCTGGGGCTCCCGGCCCTTGCGAATCAGCTGGTTGATCGTCGGCATGCGAGTCCTTCAAGCCTTCTTCATCCAAAGCAAATGAGCCCTCCCCGCATCAGGGAGAGCCCTCCACGGGAAGCCCCGTGGCCCGCTCATGGGTTGGGAGAACCATGACGAGGGGCGGCCAAGGCAACCTCGCCGGCCCATCCTCACATCTGAGCCAGGTTCAGGCCCCTGACGAGCGTCAGGCCTGCGACCAGCCCGTGAGCGACGGCGGCCCATAGCGCCGCACCCCGGTGGCGTCAACGCCCCGTCACATCCAGCCGGACATCGGCGACGACCACACCCCCCTTGATGACGACGGCAACCCGCTCGAGCTCGGTCACATCGGCGAGCGGATCGCCGCGCACAGCCACCATGTCGGCGAAACGACCAGGCGCAATCCGGCCAAGATCGGCCGATTTCGCAAGCGCTTCGGCAGCGTTCAGGGTTGCCGCCCGAATCGCCTCAAGCGGTGTCATCCCGTAGCGGACCATGACTGCGAACTGGCGCGGAGCCTGGTCGTGCGGCATGACACCGGCGTCGGAGCCGAACACCATCTTCACGCCCGCCTCATGCGCCTTGCGGAAATTGATGCGCTGGGCCTCCGCCACCTCCCGGTCTTTCCGAAGATTATCTTCAAGCACCCCGTATTTGCGGCCCTCGGCCTGGGTGAACTCGGTGTTGTAGATGTCCATCGAAAGGAAGGTGCCGCGCTCCTTGGCCAGGCGGATTCCCTCATCATCGATGAGGCTTGCATGCTCGATCGTCGTGATCCCGGCCCGGATTGCCGCCTTGATCCCTTCGGTGCCGTGGGCATGGGCGGCGGTCGTCAGGCCCCACATCCGGGCTTCCTCGGCAATCGCCCGCAATTCCTCCTCGCGTTGCTGCTGCTGGCCGACTTCGGTGTTGCGGCTGAAGACGCCGCCGGTGGCGCAGGTCTTGATGACCTCGGCCCCAAATTTGCGCGCCTCGCGAACCTTCGCCCGCAAGGCCTCGGGCCCGTCGGCCACGCCGGCCGCCTTCTGGGCAAGGCTCGGCGGCAGCCAATTGTTGTCGCAATGGCCGCCGGTTGCTCCCAGGGCATGGGTCGCTGGCACGATGCGCGGCCCCGGGATCCGGCCATCGTCGATCGCCTGCTTGAGCGCCACATCATCAAGGCGGCCGGAGCCGAGGTTGCGGACAGTTGTAAATCCCACCCTTAGCATCGCTTCGGCATTGGCCGCGCCCACCAGCGTCCAGTAGCCGTCGGTCTTCAGGAACCGGTCGATCCGGCCGATGCGCGGGTCGCTCGTCAGGTGGGTGTGCATGTCGATGAGACCGGGCAGGAGGGTGAGCCCGGCAAGGTCAATCCGCTTTGCATCCGCTGGCGCCCCGCTGCCGTCAACCGAGACGATCCGGCCGTCGACGACGACGATGACGGGCTTGGCGACCATGCGGCCGGAGACCACATCGACCATGCGGTCTGCAGTGATGATGACGCTTTCAGGAAACGCGGGCGACCCCAGCGCCAGCAGGCCAAGAAAGAGCCCGGCCTTCACTTCTGGCTCCTGCCCCGTGCCAGCACGGCGGCGCGGCGCTTCGCCACCTCGTCGGCGCTGACGCTGCAGTTCGCTGCGCGCGAGCGTTCGGTCTCAAGCGCCAGCGCCTCCCCCAGCGGCAACGCGAAGCCATCGTCGATGAGCGCCTTGTAGGCTGCAGCGAATTCGGGCTCGATCGAGGCCATGTCGGCGGCAAGCCGCCTTGCTTCGGCAAGCAGCGCATCCGCTGGCACGACACGGTTCAAGAGCCCCCAACGCTCGGCAGTTGCCGCGTCAATGAAATTGCCTGTCAAGGACAGTTCCTTGGCCCGGGAGATGCCGATGCAGCGGGAAAGCTTCTGCGACAGGCCCCAGCCCGGCATGATCCCAACTCGCGCATGGGTGTCGGCGAAGCGGGCATTCTCTGAGCCGATGAGAACATCGCAGGCGAGCGCCAGCTCGAAGCCACCGGTAATCGCAACGCCATTGATGGCGCCGATCACGGGCTTGCGGCACTGCTCGACCGCCTTCACCGGGTTCGCATCGGCAGTGGTGCCCGTCGCATCGTCCATGGCAGAGGGGTCAGCACCCAGTTCCTTCAAGTCGAGCCCAGCCGAGAAGGCCCTGGTGCCAGCGCCGGTTAAGACCACGGCGCGCACGTCTTCCCTTGCGTCCATCTCCTGCATGGTGGCCGCAAGTGCCACCCGCAGTGCCTTTGAAAGCGCGTTCATCGCCTCGGGCCGATTGAGAGTGACGATTGCAACAGAATCCGCGACTTCAACCTCGACGAGTGCCATCCGCATCTCCCTCTCTCAGGGCCGGGTCTAGCGAGCATAGTGCCAGAGAACCAGAGGGCCGCCTTCAAGGCCTTCCCGAAGCTGCGCCTGCGCACTTGGTGCAGGAAGCAGCTAGCCCTGCTCCGGAAAATGGGGATGAGGGCAGCGTTCAAGATCGTCCCAATGGGTGAGGCTGGGGGTGGCCGGAAGCGACACTGGCTCCCCCTTGCGGAACGCCCATTCGCCCCGGTCGCAATCCGAAGCGCGGACATAGCCATTGATGAGAAAGCGGCGGGCGTGGCGCTTGCGGTTCTCGCCCGAGGCATGGAGAGTGAAGGGGGACCAAAGCGCGAGATCGCCCGGCGCAAGCTCGAGCTGGACTTGGGCTGCAGGCGCAAGGCCAAGGGCGATGAGGTCGGAGTCGTCCAGCGCTCGGCCGAGCACCCGCTGGTCTTCGGCAAGCTGGAGGTCGCCAAGCGCATGTGAGGCGGGAATGACTCGCAGGCCACCGCTCGCCTCATCGTGCGGGTCGATGGCGAGGCCCGTCTGGACATAGCTTGTCGCAAGATTGCGGAAGGCCGCGCGGGGGCGGCGGGAACGGCTGTCTTGATGCCAGGCGAAATCAGCCCCGGGGCCATGCGGCTTCCAGTGGATCTGGTGAATGATTTGCTTGACGTCACTGCCCAGCAAGGGCGCAAGGAGCGCAGCATAGCCGGGATGGGTGCGGAAGCGCTCGAGACCCTGGTGGTGCCACACTGGCCATTGCGCCATTATGAGGACTGGCCGGGGGCCCGCACGCGTGTCGTAGAAGAGGTTGCCATGGCGGAACGGCCGGCCAAGGGCGATCGCCTCGGCCTCGACGGCGTCCGCAAGGGCTGCGAGCTGCGCCACTTCTTCCGCAGTAAGGAATTGGCGGACAATGGCATAGCCGTGGGCGCGGTAGAAAGCAGCAGTCGCTTCCGGGTCCATTGGCAGGATCCATAGCGAGCGCGGGTTTCAAGCCAAAGGCAGCAAGCCAAGACCAGGCTGAAAGCCCCCATTTTCCGCAGCGCGCCGAGCCCCCCAGCGGCTTGCCACCATGGGCAAACCGCCACCGGCAGACCGCCAGAGGAAGACCTGGCGCTGGCGCACTGGCGCTGGAATACACCGTGCAGACGAGGCAAGCGGGCAGGCACCAAACACGGCGTCGCTTGCCAGCCTTGTGCATGCAATCGCAGGGCCCGCTGGCCTCCAGCATCCGCCAGCCCGACGGCGACAGCGCTCGGATTTGCTCTCTAGCCGCGGTCGCACCGATCATCCAGACCAGCGGCTGCGAGGGAGATTCGCACCCCCCAACACCTCTGGGCCCGGCGAGAGAAGAGGCAGCGGCTGGCCTGGTCGCCCAAGGTGCCGTTCGACGCCATGGTCTCCTTCCCGAGAGAGAGCGGGCCCCGACGTGCGACTGGCTAGAGCAGCCCGTGGCAGTGCTTGAACTTCTTGCCCGAGCCGCAGGGGCACGGCGCATTCCTGGGCACGAGCCTCTGCCAGGTCTCCGGATCCTCGGGCACGAAGGCTGGACCATATTGGCTGGCGATCGCGCGCGCAGCTTCAAGCTCTTCGGGCGAAAGCGCATCGCCCATGGCGAAGAGATTCGTGGTGATGCCAGCGTCACCGAAGGGTCCGAGAGCAGAGGCGGCCATGCCCGTGCCCGGCCCCGCGCCGGGGCCCCTGAGCGAAAGGAAATCCGGAAGCTCGGGCATGGGCGGTGGCTCCGGCAGCCGGAACTCGGCCAGCGAGAGCATCTTCGTCACATCCTCGCGGACGTTCTTCAGCATCCGCTCGAACAGTGCGAAGGCCTCGCTCTTGTATTCATTGATGGGAGTCTTCTGGGCGTAGGCACGCAGGTGAATGACCTGGCGGAGCGCATCGAGCGTTGCCAGATGCTCCTTCCAGTGATGGTCCAACGACTGAAGGAGGAAGCTCTTCTCGATTGCAACCCAGGTCTCGGGCGCAACGCTTGCAATCTTTGCTTCCATCTTGGCATCGAGCGCAGCGTTCAGGCGGTCGACGAACATCTCCTGGTCGAGCGCGTCCTCCTCCATCCACGCCTCGATGGGGAGATCGAGCGCGAGCGTGCCTTCGACTGCGGCCTTGAGTCCCGCGACATCCCATTGCTCGGGGTAGGTGCCGGCCGGACAGTGGGCATCGACAATGTCCGCAACTGTGTCCCGGCGCATGTCAAGGACGACGTCGGAGACCTTGTCCGAATCCATGATGTCGGCGCGCTGCTCGTAGACGACCTTGCGCTGGTCGTTCATGACATCGTCATACTGCAAGAGCTGCTTCCTGATCTCGTAGTTCCTGGCCTCCACCTTCTTCTGGGCGGTTTCGATCGCCTTCGAGATCCAAGGGTGGACGATGGCCTCGCCATCCTCAAGCCCCCCCTTCATGACTCGGTGCAGCAGGTTTTGCTGGCCGAAGATGCGCAGGAGATCATCGTCTAGCGAGAGGAAGAAGCGGCTGAGACCCGGGTCCCCCTGCCGGCCGGAGCGTCCACGCAGCTGGTTGTCGATCCGGCGGCTCTCGTGGCGCTCGGTGCCAAGCACAAACAGGCCGCCGGCCTCGCGCACCTTCTCGCGCTCGGCCATGACCTCGGCCTTGATTTCGGCAACGCGGGCGTCGCGCTCGGGCCCGTCTGGCAGGCTTGCAAGCTCGTCTGCAATGCGGAATTCGACATTGCCCCCGAGCTGGATGTCAGTGCCGCGACCGGCCATGTTGGTCGCAATCGTGACCGCGCCATAGCGGCCCGCCTGCGCCACAATGTGGGCCTCCTGCTCGTGGAAGCGGGCATTCAGCACCGAATGCTCAACCCCCGCCTCCTTGAGGTAGGCGGAAAGCTTCTCGGATTTCTCAATCGACACCGTGCCGACAAGAACCGGCTGGCCCCTGGTGCTGGCGTCCTTGATCGCCTTCACGATCGCTGCGAACTTGTCGCTTTCACACTTGTAGAACTCGTCTTCGCTATCGATCCGGCGGACGGGCACATTGGTCGGGATCTCGACGACATTGAGCTTGTAAATGTCGAAGAATTCGGCAGCCTCTGTCGCTGCCGTCCCCGTCATGCCGGCAAGCTTGGGGTAAAGCCGGAAATAATTCTGGAAGGTGATGGAGGCAAGAGTCTGGTTCTCCGGCTGGATCTCAACACCTTCTTTGGCTTCCACTGCCTGGTGGAGCCCTTCTGACCAGCGCCGGCCCTCCATCATCCGGCCAGTGAACTCGTCGATGATGATGATCTTGCCGTCCTTTACGATATAGTCGGTATCACGGCGGAACATGACGTTCGCGCGTAACGCCTGATTCAGGTGGTGGACCACCTGGGTGTTCTCGAAATCATAAAGGTTGGAGCCCTCGAGCAGGCCGGCAGCCTCGAGCGCGCGCTCGGCGAATTCCGTGCCCTCCTCCGTCAGGATGACCGACTTCGCCTTCTCATCCTTCTCATAATGTTCAGGCTTCAGGGTCTTCACCAGACGATCAACGGCAATGTAGAGCTCGGACTTGTCCTCAGTGGGCCCCGAAATGATGAGGGGTGTTCGGGCCTCATCGATCAGAATGGAGTCGACTTCGTCCACGATGGCGAAGTGAAATGGCCGCTGCACCATCTGATCGCGGCTGTATTTCATATTGTCGCGCAAATAGTCGAAGCCAAGCTCGTTGTTGGTGGCATAGGTGATGTCGGCTGCATAGGCCGCCCTGCGCTCGGCATCGGTCAAGTTGGGGATGATGACTCCAACCGAGAGGTCGAGGAAGCGGTAGATCTTCCCCATCCACTCGGCGTCGCGGCGGGCAAGATAGTCATTTACCGTCACCACATGCACGCCCTTGCCAGCAAGCGCGTTCAGATAGACGGCAAGCGTTGCCACAAGAGTCTTGCCCTCGCCGGTCTTCATCTCGGCGATTTCGCCGCGGTGAAGGACAATGCCGCCGACCAGCTGGACATCGAAGTGCCGCAGCCCAAGGGTTCGCCTGGAGGCCTCGCGCACGGTTGCAAAGGCTTCGGGCAGGAGCTTGTCGAGAGTTTCCCCATTGGCAAGGCGCTGGCGGAACAGAGCCGTCTGGCCGCGCAGCGCCTCATCGCTCATTGCCTCATATTGGGGCTCGAGCGCGTTTACCTGGCGCACCAGCGGCTGGAGCGACTTCACATAGCGGTCGTTCGACGAGCCGAAGAGCGCTTTCGCGACCTTGTTTAGTCCGAACATCAGGGGCCTTCATTGCCACGCAGCGCACAGGCGCACAGCGACGCCTGCGAAATAGGAGCGCGCGCGACGGGGGTCAACGCGCACAACAGACTTTCACCATGCGGCTGGCCCGCCTAAGGCGCGGTCAATGGCCAAATCCCCGCTCGCCCGCCCCTTCCCGGACTTGCCCGATATCCCGGGAGTCAGGATCGCAACGGCGCGTGCAGGCTATAAGGCCTGGGCGCGAGATGACCTGCTGTTGCTCGAGTTTGCGCCAGGCACAAAGGTGGCAGGTCTCACCACGCGCTCCAAGTGCCCGTCGCCGGAGGTGGAGACTTGCCGGCGGCACCTGCCCTACGGGGAGGCCCGCGCACTCGTCGTCAATGCCGGCAATTCTAACGCCTTCACAGGTGCCGCGGGGCGGGCGGCAAGTGCTGCCCAGGTCGAAGAAGTGGCGCGCCTCCTGTGCTGCTGGCCGCGAGCCGTGTTTCCAGCCTCAACGGGCGTGATCGGTGTGCCACTGCCAAGGGACAAGGCCGTCAGCGGCGTGAGGGCGGCAGTCGCAGCGCTGGGCGCTTCTGGCTGGCTTGCGGCGACGCAGGCGATCGGCACCACCGACACCTTCCCCAAGGCGGCTTTCCGCGAGGCCATGCTTGGCAATGTCCGCGCACGGCTGGTCGGGTTCGTCAAGGGCTCGGGGATGATCGCGCCCGACCTTGCTGCCTCCGGGGCGACCATGCTCGCCTTCGTGGTCACCGATGCAGCGGTCAGCCCCGGCTTCCTGCAAGAGGCGCTGGCCGCGGCCAATGCCGGCAGTTTCGCCTGCATCACAGTCGATGGCGACACCTCGACCTCGGACACCTTGCTTGCCTTTGCGACCGGGCGGGCGGGGAATGTGCCGCTGACCGGGATAGACAGCCCGGGTGCGGACGCCTTTGCCTTCGCGCTCGCCGATCTCTGCCGCGAACTTGCGCTCCTCGTGGTGCGCGACGGCGAGGGCGCGCGCAAGCTCATCGAGGTGCGCGTCATTGGCGCCGTCTCGGACGAAAGCGCCCGCAGGGTGGCACTCTCCATTGCCAACTCGCCGCTGGTCAAGACTGCCATTGCCGGTGGTGATGCCAATTGGGGCCGCGTGGTGATGGCGGTCGGCAAGGCTGGCGAGCCAGCCGAGCGTGACTTGCTTTCCATCCGCTTCGGCGGCGTTTTGGTCGCGCGCCATGGCGCCGTGGTCGAAGGCTATGACGAAGGCCCGGTTGCCGCCCATCTCGCCGGGGAGGAGGTGGAAGTGGAGGCCGACCTCGGCCTGGGCGCTGGCCGTGCTTCGGTTTGGACCTGCGACCTGACCGAGGGCTATATCCGCATCAACGCCGACTACCGGAGCTAGCGCCATGCACCCCATCCTCTTTCACTATCCGGCCTCGCCATGGGCCGAGGTGGTGCGGCTTGCGCTGGGGCTGAAGCAGCTCACCTGGGGCTCGGTTGAGGTGCCGGCAATCTGCCCCAAGCCCGAGCAGGAGGTGCTGACGGGCGGCTATGTGCGCACCCCGGTGCTGCAGATCGGCGCCGACGTCTTCTGTGATACGCTCGCCATCATGGACGCACTCGAGGCGCGCTGGCCGGAGCCGACTCTTTACCCAGAGCCGCTCGGGCGCGGGCATCGGGCGCTTGCAATCGAGGCGGGTGGAGCGACCTTCCTTGCAGCCGTCGCGGTTGCGCTCGGCGACCTGCCAGTCGCGGGCAATGAAGCGTTTTGGGCCGACCGCGAGCGGCGCTTCGGTTTGAGGCCAGAAGCCTTCCGGGCGATGGTGCCGGGCTTGCAGCAAGCGTTTGCAGCACACCTCGCCCGGCTGGAAGCAAAGCTTGCAGATGGCCGGCCCTATCTTGGCGGCGACCGGCCCGGCCATGGCGATCTCGCCCATGCCATGCTGCTTTGGTTCGCGGCGCGGGGAGGGCCGGCGCAGCAGGTCTCGGCCACGCTCGCGCCCTGGGCGCTTCGGGTCTTCGCACTCGGCCATGGCCGGCCGGAGGCGATGACGCCGGCCCAAGCCCTGGCCGAGGCACGTGCGGCGATGCCCTCGGTCTCGGGCAACGGGCAGCTCGCGCGGGTGTCGCAGCAAGGTTCGGCCGACCCCCCGGTGATCGGGCATCTGGTGCAAGAGACTGCGGACGGCTTCACCCTTTTGCGGCACAGCCCGGAACTGGGGCCGGTTGCCGTCCACTTCCCCCGCGAGGGGCAAATCGTGGAGCCGGTCTAGAGGCTGGCCTCGATCCAGCGTTTCAGCGCTGACTTGGGCTCGGCCCCAAGCTTGGTTGCAACCACTTCACCGCCCTTGAAAATCATCATGGTCGGGATCGAGCGGATCCCGAACTTCATGGCCGTCTCGGGCTCCTCGTCGATGTTGATCTTGGCGATCGTGACTCGGCCGGCAAGCTCGTCCGCAATTTCCTCAAGTGCAGGTGCGATCATCCGGCAGGGACCGCACCATTCCGCCCAGAAGTCGACGAGCACGGGCGTTTCAGACTGGAGGACATCAGCGGCAAACGATCGGTCGGTGACGGTGCGGGTGGCCATGCATGCTTCTCCTTCCCCCACCGGATATGGCTGGCGGCAACGGGTGTTCAAGCCTTGCTATCAGCTTTTCCTGGCGGCCAGTGGCGGGCAAGAAGCGTCTCGGGCAGCAGGTGGAGCCTGGGCCCGGCCGTGTAGAGAAGGAAGGCTTCGACTGCGTGGCCGGGAAAGGCGGCGGCGAGCACGGCGCGGTAGGCCGCCATTTGCCGTAAGTGCTGAGGGTAGATGGCCTCCAGGTCCGCAGGGACGGCAAGACCGGTCTTGAAGTCGATAACGGCCACGCGCCCGGCTGTTACCACCAGCCGGTCGACAGTCCCGGCAACCGTCACGCCGCCGATGCGGCCGGCGATCGGGGCTTCGGCGAGACTTTCGGGACCAAAGAGGTGGGCAAGGGCGGGATCCTCGAGGATGGCGAGCGCTTCCGCGAGCAGCGGCTCTGGATCGGTGGCGCCGCCGGCCTCGAGCAGGCGGCGGCCGGCAGCGGGGCGGGCAGCGGGCAGCAGGCCTGGCAGATGCTCGAACAGGCGGTGGAGGAGGATGCCGCGCTCGGCGGCAGCGCGCTGGGCAGGGCCAGGCGGTGGATTTGGGGACTCATCTTCCAGCGGAGCGGAAGGGGAGAAGGGCCGCGCGGCCGTCTCGGCCGCAGCCGCCGTGGTGGCCCAGGGCGGCAGCGGCGCTGGCCGCGCAGGCGAAGTCGTGTCAGAAGGCGGGGGCCAGGCTCCGGAATCGAGGCGGAGGTGGGCACCGAACACCGGGTGGCAGCAGCAGCTTGCCCCAGCCGCGTCCATCGCCCGGCGGATGCGGTCGTGCCAGGTGTTGAACCGCGCAGGCTCGAAGCCGGGCTTGGCGCGCATCTTCGCCAGCCCCGGCGAGAGCTGGCCAGCCACCAGCAGCAGCTGCCGTGCCCGCGTGATTGCGACATAGAGCAGCCGGTTGTGCTCCTCCCGCTCCTCCTGCTCGGAAGCCTCGGCCAGGGCCGCAATCGCGCGCGGCTTTCGCTCCTTGGTACCAAAGATGAGCGGCACGGACGCAAGGCCGTCAGCCGATTGCCACAAGACTGCGCGGGTCTGCGGCTTGTTCTGCCGCAGCGCATCGGCAAGCACCACGATCGGCGCCTCCAGGCCCTTGGCGCCGTGGACGGTCATGATCCGGATGAGGCCCGGGCTTGCATCCGGATCGCGGGCCAGCTCGCCGTCGTTTGCGGCCACATGCGCAAGGAAGCCCTGGAGAGTCGCCGGCTTCTCGGCTTCAAAGGCCAGGGCTTCAGCAAGCAAGAGATCAAGACCATCATCCGCCTCTGGCCCCAGCCGCGCCCGGAAGCGGGCCCGGCCACCTGACACGAGCACCGCCTGCAGGAAATCATGGGGCCCTTGGAAATCGGCCCGGGCAAGGCAATCGCGCAGGAAGCCAACCGGCCCAGCCAGTGCCTCTTGCCGGTTGATGCTTTGCCAGAGGGATTCGCCTGCAACCCGAGCCTTGCGGATCGCCTCATGGTCAAGCCCGCCAAGGGGGGAGGTAAGAACTTCCGCCAGCGCAAGGTCATCATGAGGCTGGAGGACGAAGCGGATGAGCGCGAGGAGGTCGCGAACCGCGAGCGGCGCCGACAGCCGGGTCCGGTCGACACCCGCAACCGGCAGCCCTTCGGCGTGGAGCGCGCGCACGAGGCCCGGCATGAGGTCGCCGCGCGCCTGGACGAGGATGAGGACGTCGCCAGGCTCAGCAAGACGTGGTGGCCCAGCTCTTGGCGTGACCACCAGCCGGTCCGGGCTGCCGACGCCGACGAGCGCCTTGATCGCCCGGGCGATGCTGTCGGCGAAGGCCGGGTCGGCCGGGGAGGTCGGATCCTCGTCCTCGTCGGGTTCATCGGGGCCTTGCGCTTCCGCCGCCTGGTGCGGTGGCAGGAGGAGGATTCGGCCCGGAAGATCGGCCTGGCGGGCGCAGTGCGGCGGCAGCCGGGTGCCGGGGGGAAGCCCGATCGCCTCGGGCCCGAGTTCAGCAAGGACGGCATCGACCAGTCGCAGCAATATGGGAGCGGAGCGGAAATTGAGATCGAGCGGAACGTCGCGGACCGGGTTGCCGCCGGCTGCCGCGCGCCGGCCCCAGCTTTCGCGGGCTTCGAGAAAGACCCTGGGATCGGTCCCCTGGAAACGGAAGATGGCCTGCTTGAAGTCGCCCACGACGAAGCGGGTGCGGACGGCATCGCCATGTGCCCCCTCGCCGCTGTCGAAATCGCCCGTCATGCCGTCGATGAGACACCACTGGGCGCGGTTGGTGTCCTGGGCCTCATCGACCAGGACATGGGCGATGCGTCGGTCGAGCCGTTCGGCGACGATCCCGGCCATGCCGTCCTGGTGGATGAGGTCGGCGGCGAGTGCGACCATGTCGTCGAAATCGACGGCAGCGGCAGCGCGCTTGAGGTGGGCATAGTGGCCGGCAATGGCCATTCCAACCCGAAGCCAGGCCCCGGCGTGGCCAGTGAAGGCGAGCGCCCGCTCCACGTCGCGCAGCTTCTCGACTTCCCCAAGCAGGCGTTGCGCTGCGATGATGACCGGGGCAAGGCGCTCGGTCGGCGTTCCAAAGCCACGGGGCTTGCCTTCAGCCGTGAGCACGCAGGCGTAGAGCAGGTCGCGCGCCTCGACCCGCCCCGCCGCGTCGAGCGCCATCCATTCGCGGGCCCGGCGAGCCTCCCTCGCCTTGGCCTCGGTGCCGAACCCCTCCATCGCGGTGGCGTAGGCCGCAACCGCGCCATCGTCGAACTGCGGTGGGATGACCGCCGCCTCGAGGATCGCCTGCGGCGAAAGGCCCACCGGCAGGCCGACGAGGCAGCGCAACCAGCCTTCCACCGCCTGGGGCCGGCCGATCTGGGCGTATCCGGCCGAGGACCGCGCAAGCGCGGCCAAATGCTTCGCCAATTCCGCTTCGTTGGCCTCAACCGCAATCCGGGTGAAATCCGCAGCGAGCACCGGATCCGCGAGTGCCAGCGCCAACGCCTGCTCGCGCAGCTGGGCCGCGCGCCGCTCATCAAGTGGGTCGGCACGCGGCGGCAGGCCCGCCTCGATCGGGAAGGCGGCCAGCAGTGACTGCGCAGCGGCGTGGATGGTCTGAATCTGAAGCCCCTGGGGCGCATCGAGCACTTGGGACAAGAGCGCGCGGGCGCGCGCCCGGAACTCGGGCGACGGGGTTTCGCCGAGCTCGAGAAGCGCCCGGTCGAGCTCGGCATCGTCGAGGCCGGCCCAGCGCGCGAGTGTTTCCAGCACGCGGCCCTGCATCTCGGCCGCGGCAGTCCGGGTGAAGGTGATCGCGACGATGCTCGCTGGGGCGGCGCCAGCGAGGAGCAGGCGCGTGACCCGGTCGACAAGCGAGCGGGTCTTGCCAGTGCCCGCACTCGCCGTCACGAACACGTTGGCGGCGGGATCGGACGCCATCCGGTGGAACGCGCTGTCGGGGTGGACGTCGGTCACAGCCATTCCTCGATCCGCGCCAGCTGGTCGAAGCTCCGGTACTGCTTGGCAAAGACCGGGTTGAGCTTGGGCACGAAGGGGGCCTCGCCAAAGAGGTAGCGCCCGAACAGTTCGCCAAGCTCCTGCTTGAAGCGGTCGCGTTCCAGGGTCCAGCTCCGCCCGATTACCTCGCCCGGCGTGTTGCCTCCCGAAAGCTTCCAATATTCGAGCAGTCCGACCCTTCCGCCCGCAAGGGCCGGGAGCCCGCCCGCTTCGACCAGGAGCCGGAGCAGCGGCAGCTGCCGCAGGCGACCCGCTGCGAATGCCCCCGCCTTCGGCTTCGGGCCGGTCTTGTAGTCGATGATGGCAAGGTTCCCGTCGCCAAGGCGGTCGATCCGGTCGGCCTTGCCGGTGATGCGCACGCCTTGCCATTCGATGGCGAGCTTCGCCTCCACCTCGACCGGGGTCCGTCCGTCCGCCGTCGCTTGCGCAAGCTCGCCTGCGACCCACTCGACCATGCGCGCAACCCGTGGGCGCCAAAGGGCAAGGAGCGCAGGATCGCCACCCAGCCGGACCAGCTCTTCGCCAATGAGAGCAGAAAGGTCTTGGGGCCGTTCCTTGACCAGCCGCTCGAGGATGCGATGAACTGCGATGCCCTTGACCGCCGCATCCACTGGCTGCTCGAGCGGGTCGAGCTCGGCAAGGCCGAGCATGTGGCGCGCATAGAAGCTGAACGGGTCGGCAGCGAGCATGTCGACTTCCGTCACCCGGATCCGTCGCGGCCGTTCAGCAGGCGGCGGCGACGGTGCCGGGCGCGCGAGGAAGAGGGTGCGCCCCTCTCCGTCGAGGCAGCCGGCGAGCGCAGCCACCTCATGGCCCGGCAGCGGACCAAAGGCGGCCTCGAGGCGGAGCAGGAAGCGCGAGGGGACAGTTGGGCCCCCATCGTTCCGGCGCGCCCGGGTGAGGAACAGCTCGGGCGCAGCTGTTGCTGCAACGAGGTCATGGGCTTCGAGCCCGATCCGGGCTTCGGCCGGCGGCAGGCCAAGCGCCCGGCGGGCAGCGGGCGCAAGCCAAGGGTCAGGCGCTGGCGGCGCTGGCCAGCTGCCCTCGTTCATGTCGCCAAGGATGAGGAGATCGGCGTGCACCAGCCTCGCCTCGAGCGGGCCGAGGATGGCAAGGCGCGGGTGCTGGCGCCAGGGCGGGCGGACGGGGACATCATCGAGAAGGGCGCGCAGCAACGCTGGCGCTTCCTCTGCAGCGACGGGAAGCGAATCCTGGACGCTCGTGAGCGCTTCGACAAATGCGCTGAGCGCCCGACCGTCGGGCCCAGACCAGAGCCGGTCTCCGGCGAGCGCGAAAGCCGTTTCGGCGAGCGCGGCGACAAGGCGGTCGAATCCTGGCACCGGGCCGCTCAGCAACGCCTCGAGCGGCGCCAGCGCCGGCGCGACCTCCGTGCGCCACCAGGACGCAGCCTCGCCGGCGCGCGTCGCGATTCCGGCAAGCCCAGGCGCGGGCGCAGGGCCGCGCAGCGCCAGATCCAGCCGGCGCACAAAACCAAGCCAGCGGGCCCGGGCCTCGGGAGAAGTGGCCCCGGCCAGTGGGTGCTTGAGCGCAGCAAGGAGCGCGACTGGGCGAAAGCGAGTGACGGCAGCGTCGAGCAGAGCGAGGAGGAAGACACCCGGCGGGCGCAGCGACAGCGGCTCGCCTGCGCTGTCGTCGATCCGCACTCCCCAGCGATTAAGCGCTGCTGCAACGCGCCGGGCAAGCGTGCGCGAACGCGTGACGAGCGCTGCCGTCTTCCCCGGAGTCTCAAGCGCCTGGCGCATGGCAAGCGCAATGGCCAGCGCTTCCGTCTCGGGTCCGGGGAAAGTGCTGGCGGTCAGGCCAGGCGGTGGCGTTTGCAAAGGCGGACGGGTGGGGGCCGGGCGGAAGGCAGCAAGAAGCGCTTGGGCCCGGGCCGGAGCCGGGGGTCCGAGCTGCTCGGCATCGGCCGGGCGCGCGCCCATTTCAGCAAGAAGGCGCGAAAGGCCGAACAGTGGGTGGGTCGGGGCGTTGCGGATCACTTCCCACGCATCCTCCGGGAGATCCGGGTCAAGCCCGGGGAGGATGAGCTCGCCCTGGGGCAGGCGGGCGATGACGGCGAGCAGACGGGCAACGGCCGGCGGTGCCGTTGCAAAGCCGGCAGCGACGACCGGGCCATCGGGCGGACGTTCGGCCCAGCGCGTGGCAAGCCCAGCAAGCAGGGCTTCGCGGCGGGCGATCGGGTCCATCAGGCCGCGTTCGGCAAGGACCCCCGGCCAGTGACGGACGAACACCTCGAGCATGGCAAGCCGGCGCGCACGGTGGCTGGCGAGCCCGGCGAGATCGAGTTCGGTAAGCTGCGCGGCGGCGACACCATGGGCGGCGAGGAGATCAACAGCCCGGGCGAGGTCGCGCGCAAGCCGGTCGGCTGCGGCGGCGCCGCCGGCGTCGGAGAGCAGCAAACGGGCAAGCGCGATCCGCCGGGCAAGCGGTGGAACGGCAGGTGGGAGGGGCGCCTCACCGTCCTCGAGCAGCCGGGCGAGCGTCTCCTCCTCGTCCACTTGGGCAATGGCGATAATCCGTGGCAGCAGCATCGCGCGGCCGTCGACAAGGTCAAGAAACGCCTCGACGAGGGCGCGGCGGGCACGCTCTGAGGGCAGGATGACTCGGACCCTGGCAAGCGCGGGCCCGGTGCCATGGCGGGCGACGAGATGGCGGGCGAGTGCAGGCAGGAAGGGCGTGCCAAAAGCAATCGCCAGGAGCCGCAGTCCCGGCTCGCCCTGGTTCTCAGAGCCGTTCAAGCAGCGCCTCGGCACGGGCGACGGCAGCAGCCGTGCCGACGTCAAACCAAAGGCCCTGGTGGACGACTCCAAAGAGGCGGCCAGCAGCAGCAGCGCGGTCCCACAAGCGGTTCATCGAAAACGGGCGGACCTCTTCGCCTGCAAACAGGCGATGGGCAAGCAGCTGGAGGCCAGTGAAGACGAAGGGCGCGATCCGGCCAGGGCGGCGGCGGGAAAGCCGGCCAAGCGGGTCCATGTGGAAATCCCCGCGCCCCAAGTGACAGTTGGCCCGTGCCAGCGGGACGAGGAGGAGAAGGGCATCCATGGCCGCATCGTCCCAGCGGTCGGCGAGCAAGCGGGCAGCGGGAACTGGGCCCTCCACCCAGATGTTGTCGGCGTTGATGGCAAGGAACGGATCGGCATCGAGCAGGGGGAGCGCATTCAGGATCCCGCCGCCAGTCTCGAGCAGCTGCGCGCGCTCGTCGGAAATGCGGATGGCAAGTCCGGTGTCGCGGGCAGCAAGGTGGCTTTCGACCTGGTCGGCCATGTAGTGGACATTGACGACAGCGCGGCGGACTCCGCCGCTGCGCAAGGTGGCAAGCGCCCGGTCGAGAAGGGTCTTTCCGCCGACTTCGACGAGAGGCTTGGGGCGAGTCGCAGTCAGGGGCCGCATCCGCCGGCCAAGCCCGGCGGCAAGCACCATCGCCACCTCCGGAACAGGGATGCCAAAGGGCTTCGGGTTGGTGGCCATCAGCGGCACCAGGGCGCGCGCAGCTCCTGCGGCACATGGGCGTCGAACCAGGCCCGAACCGGAGCGAGCGCGGGATGGGCGAGGTTGCGTGCGACATGGGCCCAAACCCGCGGCAGCATGTCGACATAGCCGCGCTTGCCGTCGCGGTCGCGCAAGCGCACGAAAATGCCCAGAATCTTCACATTGCGCTGGGCGCCGAGCACGGCGAAGGCGGCGCGGAAGCGCTCAGCGTCGTCGACGCCTGCACCCAGGATGAAACGGTCGACCATGGCTGCAGCAAGCCTTGGCGAGACATCGCGCCGGGCATCCTCAAGGAGCGAGACGAGATCATAGGCGCGGTGCCCAGCCAGCGCATCCTGGAAATCGAGGAGGCCGAGGCCGGCCGGGCCGGCGGATTCATCGAGGAGCATGATGTTGTCGGCATGATAGTCGCGCAGCACAAGCACGGGGCGCTGGTCACTCTCGGCCAGCACGTCGCCCCAGACCCGGTCCCAGGCGTTCGTGTAGGATTCAAGATCGGCGTCGATTCCGGCGGCCCTCCCATACCACTCGGGAAAGAGCAGCACTTCGCGCAGCAGCTCAGCACGATCATAGGGGCGCAGTTCAAGCGGCGGCGGCGCCCGGTGCAGGGCAAGAAGGAGATCGACTGCGGCCGCATAGACTTCCTCCTCGCGCGCCGGCTCGCAGGCAAGCGTGGGGCCCATGCGGCGGTCCCCGAAATCCTCGAGCAGGAGCAAGCCCTCATCAAGGTCGGCTGCGAGCAGGCGCGGCGCCCGAAAGCCGTTGGCAAGCAGGAACTGGGCCACAAACAGGAAGGGCCGGCTGTCTTCCTTGTCTGGCGGGGCATCCATGAGAACTGCGCTGCGGCCGCGGTCGGCAACGCGGAAATAGCGGCGAAACGAGGCATCACCGGCAAGAGGTGTGATGCGCGCACCCGCCCAGCCATGGCGGGCAAGAAAGGCGGGTGCAGTGGCTGGCGGCGTCATTCCCCCTCCGGCCCCCGTCCGCTTGGCCGTGGCCAGCGCTTCTTCCATGCCGCGGGCGCCTCCCAAGTCAAGCGCCGGGTTGGGCCTCCGGCACCTTCAAGGCGGATCCTAAGCGCATCCAAAAAGAGCCCCGCCTGGAGACGCTCGGGCCACTCGACGAGGAGGACACCGCGGTCGCGCACATCGTCGAGGCCCAGGTCGTCGATCGGCGCGCCCGGCTGCAGCCGGTAGAGATCAGCGTGGAGGACAGGCAAGCGAAGCGGCGGGGCACTGTAGGGCTCAACCAGCGTGAAGGTCGGGCTTGGCACTTCGCCGACATGGCCGAGACCTTCAAGAATGGCGCGTGCGAGCGTGGTCTTGCCAGCCCCGAGCTCGCCGGAAAGAAGCACCGCGTCACCGGCGCGAAGCCGGGTCGCAAGCTCAGCGCCGAATGCGCGCAGTCCGGCCTCGTCGAGGTCAGTAGCGATAATGGTCGGGCTTGAAGGGGCCATGGACAGGGACCCCGATGTAGCGCGCCTGCCGTTCGGTCAACTTCGTGAGCTTTGCGCCCAGCTTGTCGAGATGAAGAGCGGCGACCTTCTCGTCGAGATGCTTCGGCAGCACATAGACTCGGTTCTCGTAGGCGCCTGCATTGGTCCACAGCTCGATTTGCGCCAGCACCTGGTTGGTGAAGGAGGCCGACATGACAAAGCTTGGATGCCCGGTCGCGCAGCCGAGGTTGACCAAGCGGCCCTTGGCGAGCACGATCAAGCGCTTGCCGTCGGGGAAGACGACTTCGTCAACCTGCGGTTTCACTTCCTCCCACTTGTAGTTGGCAAGCGCACTGATCTGGATCTCGCTGTCGAAGTGGCCGATATTGCAGATAATGGCGCGGTCCTTCATCGCGCGCATGTGCTCAAGCGTGATGACGTCGACATTGCCAGTCGCTGTCACGAAGATATCGGCGCGGGGTGCGGCCTCCTCCATCGTGACGACTTCATAGCCTTCCATCGCTGCCTGGAGCGCGCAGATGGGATCAATTTCGGTCACCAGCACCCGCGCGCCGCCATTGCGCAACGAAGCCGCCGAGCCCTTGCCGACATCGCCAAAGCCAGCGACAACGGCCACCTTGCCGGCCAGCATCACGTCCGTCGCGCGGCGGATGCCATCCACCAGCGATTCCTTGCAGCCGTAGAGATTGTCGAACTTGGACTTGGTGACCGAGTCGTTCACATTGATGGCCGGAAACGGAAGATGGCCCTTGCCAGCGATCTCATAGAGACGGTGGACTCCCGTCGTCGTCTCTTCCGAGACGCCCCTGATGGCTTCCTTGGTTTTCAGGAAAAAGCCGGGCGAAGCTGCAGCCCGGGCCCGGATCTGGGCGAAGAAATATTCCTCTTCCTCATTCTCCGGCTCAGGAAGCGGCGTGCCGGCCTCGAAGGCGGCCCCTTTTAGAATGTACATGGTGGCATCCCCACCATCATCGAGGATCATGTTGGCGGTGGTTGCACCCCACTGGAAGATGGAGTCAACGAAGCGCCAATATTCCGCAAGGGTCTCGCCCTTGTGGGCAAAGACAGGGATGCCAGCAGCGGCAATGGCCGCGGCGGCCTGGTCCTGGGTTGAGAAAATGTTGCAGGAAGCCCAGCGGACATCAGCGCCAAGCGCAGTCAAGGTCTCGATGAGAACTGCGGTCTGAATGGTCATGTGCAGACAGCCGGCAATCCGCGCGCCCCGCAATGGCTGTTTCTCACCATATTCCGCGCGCAGCGCCATAAGGCCCGGCATCTCGGTCTCGGCAATCGCAATTTCCTTGCGACCCCAGTCGGCGAGACGCATGTCGGCCACAGAAAAATCGCTGAAACCGGGCTTGGGATGCGTGGCCACGGGCATCTCTCCTGGGGAAGGGGGTCGGCGGATTGGGCGGTCCCTAGCCTTTCCGCATGGGACTTGCAACTTTCTTTAAGTCCTGTCGGCGCTTTGCTCCAGGCTTGCCGTTACGCCGCGTGGGGGCGACGGGAAAGCGGGGCGCAGCAATCGGCCGCGCGGGAGAAAGCCGGGCTTGCGGGGGCAACTGGGAGTGGTCTTCGCGCGCGGATCGGCCATTGCGACCATGCAGAGCGCCATGCCCGGCTTTCCCCGCTTCGCGCTTTCGGGCAAGGCCCCGGCGCGGCATCGGGCAGGTGAGTCGCAAAAAGCGAGGGATGACAACGCATGGAACCGGACATTCAGGCACTCGAGACGCAGATGACGACCCTTTCCGAGCGCTGGCTCCCCGTTGCCATCGATTTCGGCCTCAAGGTTCTTGGCGCCCTTCTCCTCTACATGGTGGGCCGCTGGCTTATCGGCCTTGGCATCCGGATGCTCGAGCGCGTTCTGACTGCCCGCAACTTCGACGCCACCCTCCAGCGCTACATCGCCAACATCCTCGCCGTCACATTGAACATCGTCCTCGTCGTTGCCATCCTTGGCTATTTCGGAATTGAGACGACAAGCTTTGCCGCGCTCCTTGCTGGCGTCGGGCTTGCCATCGGCGCCGCCTGGTCGGGGCTCCTTGGCAACTTCGCCGCTGGCGCTTTCCTCATCATTTTCCGGCCCTACAAGGTGGGAGACTATGTCTCAGCCGGCGATCTTGAAGGCACGGTCACCGAAATCGGCCTGTTCAACACCGTCATCACCACGCCTGACAATGTCCAGGCGATTATCGGCAATGCCAAGATCTCAGGCGAAGTGCTCAAGAACTTCTCCGCACTTCCCCACCGGCGGGTGGATCGCACGATGCAGCTTGCCTTTGGCGTCGATCCGCTGGC
>NZ_JBRCLD010000107.1:0-28118 GCF_053487655.1 Thermaurantiacus sp.
CCCAGCACCCGCAGCAGCTGGCCCGCCGGCTTGGCGGCCGCAGCGCCCAAACTCAACCTGCCTGGGCGAGCTCGGCGGCGCGGAGGATAGCCTCCTCGATGCGCGGATAGGTGCCACAGCGGCAGAGGTTCGTGATGCTGGCGCGAACCTCCTCTCGGGTCGGGCGAGGATTGGCCCTGAGAAGCGCGGCGGCCGCCATGATCATGCCCGACTGGCAATAGCCGCATTGCGGCACCTGCTTCTCGAGCCAGGCCCGCTGGACCGGGTGCGAACGGTCCCTGGCCAGACCCTCGATCGTGGTCACAAACGTCCCTTCGAGCTCGGCGATGGTGACGGAACAGGAGCGGACCGCCGCGCCATCGACATGCACCGTGCAGGCACCGCACAGACCAGCGCCGCAGCCATATTTCGTGCCGGTCAGGTTGGAGGCATCGCGCAGGGCCCACAGCAGCGGCGTATCGGGCGCGAGCTCATACTTGACGGGGTTGCCGTTGACGGTGAAGCGCGTCATGCCAACTTCCCTAGGATTGGAGCGCGAGGGACGCAATGACCTACACCACCTTCACCTATGCGGTCGCCGACCATATCGCCCATATCGAGCTTTGCCGGCCGCAGGCGCTCAACACCATGAACAAGGAATTCTGGGATGAGATCCCCGCAGTTTTCGCTGCGATCGATTCCGATCCTTCTGTGCGGGCCGTCGTCATCTCCTCGACAGGCAAACATTTCACCGCCGGGCTCGACTTGAACTGGGCCGGTGGCACCCTCGGTGGCCACCACCCCGACGCTGGCCGGGCACGCGAGAAGATGCGCCGGCACATCAAAAACATGCAGGAGCCCTTCAATGCCGTCGACCGCTGCCGGGTTCCTGTCATCGCAGCGATCCACGGCGGCTGCATTGGCGGCGGCGTTGATTTCGTGACTGCCTGCGACATCCGGATCGCAAGCGCTGACGCCTTTTTCGCCATTCAGGAGATCAATATCGCCATTGTCGCTGATGTCGGCACGCTCCAGCGCATCCCCCACCTGCTGCCGCAGGGGCTTATCCGGGAGCTCGCCTTCACCGGGCGCCGCTGGCCTGCTTCTGAAGCGCTCCGGTTCGGATTCGTGAACAGCGTGCACGAAACACGCGAGGCGACCATCGCGGCCGCACTCGCCATGGCCCAGGAAATTGCGTCCAAGAGCCCGCTTGCCATTGCCGGCATCAAGCAGGTTCTGAACGCCGGGCGCGACATGACAATCGACCAGGGCCTTGAATATGTCGCAGTCTGGAATGCCGCCATGCTCCAGGGCGATGACATGACGCGCGCCGTGATGGCGCAGATGCAGAAAAGCCGGGCCGCGTTCGACGACCTCGCCGCCTGAGCGCCCCCTTGCATGGCTGCCAAACCCGGCGCCCTTCTGTCGCAGCGCCGGCTCGGCGCTTGTGACCCCGAACGGCTGCGCATATAGCTTGGGGGGATAACAAGGACGAGGAGTCAGATGGCGTTTCGCAACGCCGCCGGAGTGCTGGCGGCTCTCATCATGGCAACGGCGGCAGGTGCGCAAGAGACGCTGGCGTCCAAGGCCGGGGTGGGCGCGGCCGAACCCGCGTCGGAATTGGCGAGCGCAGCAGACGTCGCAGCCGCTGCAGCTGCCACTTATGCGCCACTGCGCCCCGAGCCCGGAATGGGTCAGCCAGTGCCCTGGGGAATCGACCTCCTGCCGCAAGTCACACCGATCGGCGAGCAAGCGCTGCGGATGGTGCACTGGCTCCTCAACCCCGTCATGATCGGGATTTCCTTGCTGGTGCTGGCGCTGCTGGTGTGGACGATCCTGCGCTACCGCGCTGCGGCCAACCCCGAGCCGGCCACCTTCTCGCACAATTTCAAGCTGGAAGTGACCTGGACTCTCATCCCCGCCCTCATTCTTGTCATCATCGCGGTCCCGAGCTTCCGCCTCCTCGCCAACCAGTACAACCCGCCCAAGGCCGATCTCACAATCAAGGTCACAGGCTATCAGTGGTACTGGGGCTATGAATATGTCGATCACGGCGGCATCAGCTTCGATGCCGTGATGGTCAACCGCGAGGAGGCCGCCGCCCGCGGTGCCCCTTATCTCCTCGAGACTGACAACCGGGTCGTGGTGCCCGCCGGCAAGACGGTGAAACTTTTGATCACCGCCGCCGACGTGCTCCACAGCTGGGCCCTTCCCTCCTTCTGGGTCAAGATGGACGCAGTGCCAGGACGTATCAACGAAGCCTGGTTCAAGGTCGACCGGCCTGGCGTCTATTACGGGCAATGCTCTGAGCTTTGCGGCACCAAGCATGGCTTCATGCCCATTGCTGTCGAAGTGGTGCCGGAAGACCAGTTCAACGCCTGGGTTGCAAAGATGCAGGCCGAACAGGGGATAACGCCGCAGACGAGCGAAACCGCAGCCGGCGCGCCGGCAGCCTGAGACGAGGGACAGGATGGCTACGACCTTCGATGCACATGGGGACGCCTACGGCCACGCCGCGGATGACCACAAGCTGACCTTTGTCCAGCGGTGGCTGTTTTCGACCAACCACAAGGATATCGGCACGCTCTACCTCATCTTCGCGATCATCGCGGGGATCGTCGGAGGTGCCATGTCCGGCTTCATGCGCTGGGAGCTGGCAGAGCCCGGCATGCAGGTGCTGCCGTGGTTTACCGAAGGCAATGTGGACCAAGCCTATCACCTCTGGAATGTGTTCATCACCGCCCATGGCCTCATCATGGTCTTCTTCATGGTGATGCCTGCGCTCATCGGCGGATTTGCCAACTGGTTCGTTCCCATCATGATTGGCGCGCCCGACATGGCGTTTCCGCGCATGAACAACATCAGCTTCTGGCTGACGGTGGCTGGCTTCACCCTTCTCACCCTTTCATTGTTCGTGCCCGGCCCGCCAGGGGGGATTGGCGCTGGCACGGGCTGGACCGTCTATCCACCGCTCTCGACCTCCGGTCATCCGGGACCAGCAGTCGACCTTGCCATCTTCGCTCTGCACTTGGCGGGGGCGGCCTCAATTCTCGGGGCCATCAACTTCATCACCACCATCTTCAACATGCGCGCACCGGGCATGACCTTGCACAAGATGCCGCTGTTCGCCTGGTCGATCCTGGTCACGGCCTTCCTGCTGCTGCTGTCGCTTCCCGTGCTCGCTGGCGCGATCACCATGCTCCTGACTGACCGCAATTTCGGCACGACGTTCTTCGACCCGGCCGGCGGCGGAGATCCGCTTCTCTACCAGCATCTCTTCTGGTTCTTCGGCCACCCTGAAGTCTACATCATGATCCTGCCGGCATTCGGGATCATCAGCCAGATTGTTGCCACCTTCAGCCGCAAGCCGGTGTTCGGCTATCTCGCCATGGCCTACGCCATGGTGGCAATTGGCTTCGTCGGCTTCATCGTCTGGGCCCACCATATGTTCACTGCCGGTCTTGGAGTGAACACGAAGATGTATTTTACGGCCGCAACCATGATCATCGCGGTGCCAACAGGTATCAAGATCTTTTCCTGGATTGCGACCATGTGGGGTGGAAGTCTGCGCTTCCCGACACCGATGCTCTGGGCAATCGGCTTCATCTTCATGTTCACGGTCGGCGGCGTGACGGGCGTTATGCTCGCGAATGGCGGGCTTGATACCTACATGCACGACACCTATTATGTGGTGGCGCACTTCCACTATGTGCTTTCTCTGGGAGCAACATTCGCGATCTTCGCGGCCTTCTACTACTGGTTTGGCAAGATGACTGGCCGGGAGTACAATGAGTTTTTCGGTAAGCTCCACTTCTGGCTGTTCTTCATCGGCACCAATCTCATCTTCTTCCCGATGCATTTCCTGGGACAGCAGGGGATGCCGCGCCGCTATCCCGATTATCCAGATGCGATGGCTGGCTGGAACGAGGTCTCCTCCTGGGGCTATCTTGTCATGCTTGCCGGGATGCTTGTCTTCTTCGTGAACGTCATCTGGTCGCTTGCCGCTGGCCGGCGCGCGGCCGACAATCCCTGGGGTGAAGGTGCAACCACGCTTGAGTGGACCCTCTCGTCACCGCCGCCCTTCCATCAGTTCGAGACACTTCCCGATCTCACGCGGATGAAGGCGCATTGACGGATGGCTGCTGCCCTTCCTGAGACTGCAAGGGCGCCAGATGGCGCCCTTGCTACATCCCGGCCAGCGCTGATTGCTGCGGATTGGCGCGACTGGCTTGCGCTGCTGAAGCCTCGGGTCATGTCGCTTGCCATCTTCACGGCGCTGTGTGGCATGCTCGCTGCCCCTGGCCGTCTCCACCCCGCTCTCGCTGTCGTTGCGATCCTCATGATCGCAGTTGGCGCCGGGGCAGCAGGCGCGTTCAACCAGTGGATTGAAGCCGATGTCGACCAGCGCATGAAGCGAACGGCCAGCCGGCCGCTTGCAGCGGGCCGGGTGCCGGCGGATGCGGCGCTCGCCTTTGCCATCATTCTTGCGGTCGGGGCAGTCACGACGCTGGCGCTCGCGACCAACCTCGTCGCAGCCGGGGTGCTTGCGCTCGGGATCTGGTTCTATGCTATCGTCTACACCATCTGGCTCAAACCCCGCACACCCCAGAACATTGTGATCGGTGGTGCAGCGGGCGCCTTCCCGCCCGTCATCGGCTGGGCCGCCGTCTCGGGCGATGTGACGCTGATGCCGGTCCTGCTCTTCCTTGTCATTTTCCTCTGGACTCCGCCGCACTTCTGGGCGCTGGCCCTGTTTGTGGCACCCGATTACGCGCGCGCCGGCATCCCGATGCTGCCGGTCACCCACGGGCCACATGCGACCCGCCGGCAAATTTTTGGCTATGCCCTCGCCCTCGTTGCTGCCAGCATCGCCCCTTGGCCACTCGGGCTTGCGGGTGCATTCTACGGGACAGTCGCCGCCGGCCTCGGCGCGACGTTCCTGCTACTGGCGTGGCGGGTGCGGCAGTCGCGCACCACGGAACCCAAAGCCATGGCCGAGGAGCGTCAGCTGTTCCGCTTCTCGATCCTCTATCTCTTCCTGCTCTTCACTGCCCTCGTGGTCGATGCGTGGGTGATCTCGTGACCTGGACTCCGGATGAGCTCGAAGCTTTCCTGGCCCGCCGCCGCCGGCGCAATGTCGCGATTGCCGTCGTGCTCGCGGCCATGGTCATCCTGTTCTATGCCATCACCATTGGCCGGATGAGCGCATGAACACACTTGCTGCGAACAGGCGCACAGCGTTGCTGGCAGCCGGCGTTGCCATGGGCATGATCGGCCTCGCTTATGCAAGCGTGCCCCTCTACCGGCTGTTCTGTCAGGTCACCGGCTTCGGCGGCACGCCGATGGTTGCAGCCGCAACGGCCGCGGCCCCCCGGCCAATTCCCGGAACTTCGATCCGGGTCCGGTTCGACGGCAATGTCCAGCGTGGAATGTCCTGGACATTCCGGCCTGCCGAAACTTTCGTTGACTTGCCCTTGGGCGAGCGGCGCATGGCCTTCTACCACGCCCACAACAGCAGCGACGCGCCCGTCACGGGCGTTGCGACCTTCAACGTCTCGCCGGCCGCGGCGGGCCGCTACTTCGTCAAGATCCAGTGCTTCTGCTTCAACGAGCAGACACTTGAGCCCGGACAAACGGTCGCAATGCCCGTCGTCTACTATGTCGACCCGGCCATTCTCGATGACCCCGAGGCCAGGCGGATTGAGGAGATCACGCTTTCCTACAGCTTCTTCCCGGTGGCGGAGCCAACCCAGCCAGCCGGGGTGCGCGCAACCGGCATGGCTGCCATTGCAGCTGGCCAGAGACAGGGCAGGCGCTAGCAACGGTCATGCCCACGCGATAAGAGGGGCGAAAAGAGGAGCACCATGGCTGCCGGCAAAACCCACGACTATCACATTCTCCCGCCAAGCCCCTGGCCGATCGTCGGATCAGTGGCAGCCATTCTCATGACGGTCGGGCTCGTCTTCTGGTGGCATGATGCCTGGTGGGGCAAATATGTCGCGGGAGCTGGAATCATCGGCGTGCTCTTCACCATGTTCTCCTGGTGGTCAGACGTCAGAACCGAGGCCAACAGCGGCGACCATACCCCCGTCGTCCAGCTCCATCACCGCTACGGGATGCTGCTGTTCATCGCCTCCGAAGTGATGTTCTTCGTCGCCTGGTTTTGGGCCTATTTCAACGCTGCCCTGTTTCCGCCGGCGGGCGATGCGGTTGGTGGCGTGTGGCCGCCCAAGGGCATCGAAGTGCTCGACCCCTTCGTCTACCCGCTCTTGAACACGCTCATCCTGCTGCTTTCCGGCACCACGGTGACTTGGGCGCACCATGCGCTCATCCACAATGACCGCGACGGGCTGAAGCAGGGGCTCTGGCTTACCATCATCCTTGGCGTGTTGTTCACAGCCCTCCAGGCCTATGAATACAGCCATGCCGAGTTCGGCTTCTCCGGCAATATCTATGGCGCCACTTTCTTCATGGCGACTGGCTTTCATGGCTTCCATGTCGTCGTTGGCACCATCTTCCTCGCGGTCTGCCTGTGGCGGGCTTATGCTGGTGACTTCACGCCCCGGCAGCATTTTGGCTTCGAGGCGGCGGCCTGGTATTGGCACTTTGTCGATGTGGTCTGGCTATTCCTGTTCCTCTCGATCTACATCTGGGGCTCGGACTTCGGCCGGGCAGCAACCCCCTATTTCGGCTGAACCCGGCAGGAGGCGGCGCGGCCTCCCGCTCCTTCCGACCCTGATGACGGCAGCCGCACTGCCGCTGCTCGCTGGGCTTGGCGTGTGGCAGATCGAGCGGGCGAAGTGGAAGACGGAGATGCTCGCCCGGATCGAGCACAACCGCGAACTGCCAGTGGCCACGATCGCTGGCGACGCCAGGGTCGAGGAGCTGCTGTTTCGCCGCATCCGGGCGGATCTCGCTTGCAGTCCCGCCAAGCCGCGAGAGCAGGCCGGTCGCAATCGCAAAGGCCAGTCCGGCTACTCTGTGGTCTTCCTATGCGCGATCGCAGGGGCAAGGCCGCGCCAGCTCATGCCAGTCAACGCCGGCTGGTCACCGCGGACTGGCGCTGCAGCAATCACCCTTCCGCCCAACGGTGAGCAGACCGGAGTCGTGATCCCGGCATCATGGGACGGCACCCAGACCCTCGGCCTGGTCCTGGAGAGTGCAGCGCCGCCGCTCGTGCCAAGCGCACCACCGAGTCCAGATGCCATCCCCAACAACCACCGCTCCTATGCAATCCAGTGGTTCAGCTTCGCTGCCATCCTCGCCGCGGTCTACACGGCCTTCGTTATGCGCTGGTGGCGCGGCGGTTGAACGCCTCTGCGCCCCCCGCTAACCCTGCGCGAGCACCCATGCAGCATGTCTCAACCCGCGGCGCTGCACGCCCCCTCGACTTTCGCGGCGCGACACTTGCGGGCCTCGCCAGCGACGGCGGGCTCTATGTGCCAGCCGAGTGGCCGCGCTGGACCCCGGGCCAGTTCCGCGCCCTGCGCGACGCAAGCTATGCCGAGACCGCAATCGCCGTGCTCAGCCCATTCGTTGGGGATGCGCTGACGGCAGGCGAACTGCGAGCGCTGGTCGAGGCCGCCTATGGCAGCTTCGCCCATGCCGCGGTCACGCCGCTGGTCCAGCTCGATCACCGTCACTGGCTGCTTGAGCTCCACCATGGGCCGACGCTTGCGTTCAAGGATCTCGCCCTCCAGCTGCTCGGCCGGCTGTTTGCGCACTTCCTCGCCGGGGAAACCGTGCCACTCACCATCATCGGCGCCACGTCTGGGGATACCGGCTCGGCTGCGATTGCAGCCGTTGCTGGGCTTCCCGGCATGCGGATCGTAATGCTTCACCCCGAAGGCCGGGTCTCCGACGTGCAGCGCCGGCAGATGACGACGGTCGATGTCGGCAATGTCCACAATGTCGCCATCGCCGGCTCCTTCGACGATGCCCAAGCAATCGTCAAAGCGCTGTTCAACGATCCGGGCTTCCGCGCACGCCATCGCCTTGCCGCGGTCAATTCAATCAACTGGGCGCGGCTGGCGGCGCAAGTGGTCTATTATGTCTTTGCCGCCGTCCGCCTCGGCGCGCCTGATGCGCCCGTCGCCTTCTCGGTGCCCACCGGCAATTTCGGTGACATTTTCGCTGGCTATGTCGCAAGCCGGATGGGGCTACCCGTCTCGGCCCTCATCCTTGCCACCAACGAAAATGACATCCTTGCCCGGGCGCTCGGCAAGGGCGACTATTCGCGCCGTCCCCTCACGGCGACGGCCAGCCCTTCCATGGATATCCAGGTCTCGTCCAACTTCGAGCGGCTGCTCTTCGACCTCCACGGCCGGGATAGCGACGCGCTGGCAGCAGCGATGGCCGGGTTTGAGGCAACCGGGCGCATGGTCCTCCCGGAGCCGGTGCGCGCCGAGGCCGCAACGCTGTTCCGCGCCGTGCGGGTCACCGGCGCGCAGATGGCGGCAACGCTCGCCTGGGCGCATGCGGCAAGCGGCCAGCTTCTCGACCCGCACACAGGGATCGGGCTTGCTGCCGCCCGCCGCCTGGAGGCCAGCATCGAAGGACCGATTGTCACGCTTGCAACCGCCCATCCGGCCAAGTTTCCCGCCGCAGTCGAAGCCGCGACAGGCATCTTCCCGATGCTCCCGCCACGCGCTGCGGGCCTCTTCGACCGGGCCGAGCACTTTTCCCGGCTTCCAGCAGAAACGGGCGCCGTGCGTGCCTTCATCGACGGGCTCGGCGCATGAGCCAGGTCGAGACCAGCCGGCTCGCCAATGGCTTGACGGTTGCAACCATCGCCATGGCCGGCCTTCGGACTGCTGCCGTCGGCCTGTGTGCAAGCGTCGGCGCCCGCCACGAGGAGGCAGCCGAGAATGGCATTGCACACCTCTTCGAGCATATGCTCTTCAAGGGCACTGAAGTGCGCGACGCACGCGGGCTTGCCGAGGCCATCGAGGATGTCGGCGGAGCCTTGAATGCCTGGACCTCGCGCGACATGACCCTGTTCCACGCGCGGGTGATGGGCGCGGACCTGCCGCTCGCCGTCTCGCTTCTGGCCGAGATGGTGACAAGGCCGCGCTTCGCCGAGGCCGATCTCGCGCTCGAGAAGCAGGTGGTGGATGCCGAGATCCGCGAAGCCCTTGATGCCGCGGAAGACCGGGTGTTCGACCTCCTGCAGGAGGCAGCCTTCCCGGACCAGCCCCTTGGCCGGCCGATCTTGGGCACGCCCGCAACGCTTGCCACCCTCAGCACAACCGACCTCCAGTGGTGGCGCGACCGGACCTATCGCGGCCCTGGCCTTGCCCTGGTCGCAGCAGGGGCGGTGACGCACGCGGACGTCAAGGCAGCTGCTGAGGCCCTGCTTTGCGGCTTGCCAGCCGACCCGCCTGCCCCGTTCGCAAGCGGCGCCTTTGCTGGGGGAGTGCGCAGCGAACGGCGGCGCGCCGATGTGACCCAGATTGCCATCGGCCTTCCTGGAGTGAGCGTCCACGCCGCGAACCACTATGCGGCCGAGCTGTTTACAACCGCGCTTGGCGGCGGAGCATCGTCGCGGCTGTTCCAGGAACTGCGGGAAGCGCGCGGTCTTGCCTACAGCGTGTCGGCAAGCCACACCCCCTTTGCTGACGTCGGGCTTGCCACTCTTCATCTTGCAACCCGTCCCGAAGATGCTGAGCGCGCAGCAGCGCTCGCCCTTGAGGTCGCCTGGAAAGCAGCAAGAGACCTCACACCTGCCGAGCTCGCTCGGGCGCGCACCCAGCTCAAGGCTGGACTGCTGATGGGGCTTGAGGGCTGCACCGGGCAAGCAAGCTGGATCGGGCAGACGCTTCTCACCCACGGTCGACCGATTGCGCCCGAGGAAGTCGAAGCGGTCATCGACTCGGTCAGCCTCGAGGACGCGCGCGCAGCGGGGGCTGCGATGCTTGCCGGGCCGGTTGCCATGGCGAGCATCGGGCCGCGGCCACTCAAACGCCTGCCGTGAACCTCGAGATCCTGGCCGTCCCCCCTTCCGATGATTTCGAGCTGCTCGATTGCGGCCATGGCCGCAAGCTCGAGCGCTGCGGGCCTTACCGCTTCATCCGGCCAGAGCCGCAGGCGATGTGGGCGCCAACCCGGACCGACTGGGAGGCAGATGGAGTCTTCACCGGGGGGGCGCACGAGGACGGCGGTGGCCGCTGGAACCTTTCGCCCGCCCTGCCTCGCCGCTGGCCGATCCGCCAGGCCGGCGTTGGTCTCTGGGCGATGCCGACACCATTTCGCCACCTCGGTTTTTTCCCCGACATGGCCCCGCACTGGGCGCAACTGGCGGCGGCTGCCGGCCCAGAAGCGCCAACACTCAACCTCTTTGGCTACACGGGCGTTGCAAGCCTTGTTGCCGCTCGGGCCGGCGCGGAAGTGGTGCATGTTGATGCCAGCCGCAAGGCCGTCACCATGGCCCGGGAGAATGCGGCGCTGTCAGGCCTGGAGGCGGCGCCGATCCGCTGGATTGTCGAGGATGCGCGGGCGTTCGTCGCGCGCGAAATCCGCCGTGGCCGGCGCTACGGGGCCATTTTGCTTGATCCGCCGAAATATGGCCGCGGACCCAAAGGCGAGATCTGGACTCTGGAGACCGATCTTGCGCCGCTGCTTTCAGCCTGCGCTCAGCTTCTCGATGGCACCGGCCAGCTCATGATCGTGACAAGCTATGCCGTGCGCCTCTCCGCGCTGGCGCTCGGCCGCGCTCTCGCCGGGGCCACCAGCAAGCTCGGTGGCTCGGTCAGGGCTGGCGAGATGGCACTCATTCAATCTGCGCGCGGGCAACTTCTGCCCACTGCGATCTTTGCCTGCTGGACGCCATGATCGCGCCCGCCTATCGGCCAGCACGCAGGCTTCATGCCTGCTGTCGCCCCCTCTGGGAGCATGTGATGCGCTACACCCTGCTCGCCTGCCTCATCCTGCTTCCAGTTGGAGCATCAGCACAAGTCCGGCTGGTGCCAGCAAGCCCCACGCTCCCAAGGCTGCCCGCTCTACCGGCGGCAGCGCAGACTGCAGGAGTCCTCGAGCCGTCGCTTTCCGCCGAAGGGGCAGAAGTTGTACCGCTTTCGACTCTCGAGGGCGGAGAGAAGCTGGGCGACGACCAATACCGACCCTCAGTTGGACAGCCAGGGAAGGACGTCATCTGGGTTCCAACGCCTGAAAGCCTCGTCAAGGCCCTGCTGACGGCAGCCAAGGTCACCCGCAACGATTATGTTGTCGATCTTGGCTCGGGCGATGGCCGCTTTCCAATCGCTGCTGCACGCGACTTCGGCGCCCGCGCGCATGGCATCGACTATAATGGCGACATGGTAGCACTTGCCCGCCGGAATGCCGATCGCGCCGGTGTCCGCACAAAGGTGACCTTCCAGCGTGGTGACATCTTCGAGTCCGACTTCTCTTCGGCCTCGGTGGTCACGCTCTATCTTCTGCCCAATCTCAACTTGAAACTGCGGCCAAAGATTCTCACCATGAAACCAGGAACACGCGTGGTGAGCCACGCCTTCGACATGGGGGACTGGGAGCCGGACGAGACCATCCGCACTGACGATGCAACCGGCTATCTCTGGATCGTGCCAGCCCAGCTTGCCGGCCGCTGGGCCTTTGAAGTGGGCAACGAGCGCTTTACTGCCACCATCGTCCAGACCTACCAGAAGCTCTCGACAACCGGAGGGCCATTGAACGGCGGCCGCGTGCGCGGCCGGGAGGTGACTTTCAGTCTGGGCGGAGGACGCGAGCTAACGGGCGAGCTTGGCGAAACTGGTCTTATTGGGCGGGGCTGGACAGCCACCCGAATTGGTGGCTAATCCGCTGGAGAGCGAGTCCACGCTTGCGGCGCGACTGTCGCCACTTGACATCGCGCTCATCGTCGCCGGGATCGTCATCGGCGCTGGCATTTTCCGTGCCCCAGCCGATGTGGCGCGGCTTACCGGTGGTCCGCCAGGCTTCATGGCGATCTGGCTCCTGGGGGCTGTGGTCGCGCTGATGGGCGGCATCACCTACGTTGCGCTCGCAAGGCAGGCCGGGGGCATTGGCGGCGAATACCGGTTTCTGGAACTCGGCTGGGGACGGCCGATCGGCGCCCTGTTCGTCTGGGCCCGCGCTGCCGTCATCCAGACTGGGGCAATCGCAACCGTTGCGTTCGTGGCCGGAGACTATCTGGCAGGCCTGCTGCCCGGCCCCTCCCTGCCGTGGGCGTTGCTGTCGGTGGCACTGGTCACGCTCTTCAACCTGCTCGGCCTCTCTGTGAGCGCAACCGCCCAGCGATTGCTCACCCTCGCAGTGGTCACAGCGCTTGTTGCAATCATTGTCCTTGGCCTCTCTGCAGAGCCTGTGGTCGAGAGAGGCCGCGCGGCGCCGGCCCATGGCCCAGCCAACCCAGGCCTTGCGCTTGTCTTCGTGATGCTCGTGTTCGGCGGCTGGAACGAGGCCGCCTATCTTTCGGGGGAGGTTCGCGGTGGCGCAGTCGGTCTTGCGCGCGGCCTCGTCGGCGGGATCCTGCTGGTCGCCGCCCTCTATCTGGCGGTCAACCTCGCCTATCTCGCCGCGCTTGGGATCGACGGCCTTGCCGCGACGTCGGCGCCAGCAACCGCGATTGCCGAAGCCGCGCTTGGCACTGCTGGTACTGCGATCATCACCCTTGTGGTCGTCCTTGCCGCCGTCTCCACCCTCAATGTCACCACCCTTACCGGTGCTCGGGCGATGTGCGCACTTGGCCAGGATCTGCCCGCTCTCGGCTTTCTCGGAAAATGGGACAGCGGCCGGTCGGTCCCGGTCGTCGCGCTTCTGGTGCAAGGTGTCGTCGCCCTTGCGCTGGTCGGGCTTGGCGGCTTGGCACGCGACGGGTTCGAGGCCATGGTCGCATTCACAGCCCCCGTGTTCTGGCTGTTCCTCGCGCTTGTTGCCCTGGTCCCGTTCCGGCAGGCGGAGCTGCGCCAAGTGCGGCTTCCAGCACTGGGCTTTGCTGCCGCCTGCTTGTGGATGCTGTGGTCATCCCTCGGCTATGCTCGGTTTCTTGCCGGAGAGAGCGAGATTGCCGGCTGGCTTGGCTTCAGCGGCCTCGCGCTTGTCGCTCTTGGGATCCCGCTCGCGCTTACGACGCGGGCCGCGCAATCTGCCGGATACGAGCGAGCTCGGCCTGGAACCGGCGCAGCTCCTCGCCCGCAAGCTGGTTGCCAGAGAGATAGCGCGCTTGGGCCGGATTGACCGGCCTGCCATTGACCCAGACTTCGTAGTGAAGGTGCGGGCCGGTCGAAAGGCCTGTCGAACCAACAGCGCCAATGCGCTGGCCTTGGGAGACGGTGTCGCCAACCCGCACATGAATCCGCGAAAGATGGGCATAGCGGGTTACCATGTTACGGCCATGCTGCACGGCAATGAGGTTGCCATAGCCGCCCGACCATCCAGCCGCGATCACCCTGCCCCCTGCCGAGGCGAGGACCGGGGTTCCGGTTGGCGCGGCGAAGTCGATTCCCTGGTGCATGCGCGAATAGCCGAGGATCGGGTGGAAGCGCATGCCAAAGTTGGAGGAGAGGCGAGCGCCTTCCACTGGCGTGCGAATGAGGCCCCGCTTGGCACTCTCGCCATTCTCGCGGAAGAACTCGCCCTTGGGTCCAAAGCGCATCAGGGCCACGCTTCGGCGTCCGTCAACAAGACCAGCATAGAGAAGGCGTCCCCACTCCCGCTCCCCGGTTTCGGCCTGGCGATGCTCGACAATGAGATCGAAGCGGTCACGGCCGCGAACGCCGCGCTGGATGTCAACCACGTGGCCAAGCTGACGCAGATAATCTGCAACGACAGCCCCGGGGACACCAGAGGCGCGCAGAGCCCCATGGAGCGAACGGCCAACTTCGCCTGTTACGCGCAGCGGTCTGTTGTCGACCCGAATGGGAATCCGCTGCACTCGAAGCCCGTCGCCATCGCGCAAAACGGCGAGCCGGAGATCGAGGGCAGCGCGAAACGAGAGGCTTTCCACCGGCCGCGGCACGCTCCTGCTCTCGCGCCGGCCAAGGACGAGCTGCAGCTCGGTTGAGGGCGCAAGCGTCGTTGATGCACCACTTGCGCGCGCAAGCTTGAGGATGGACTCGAGATCCTCGCGCCCGACGCCAGCGCGACGCAACGCCGCCTCAAGACTGCCACCGGCACCAATGCGTGCGACCAGCTCGATTCGGGGCCGCTCGGGGATTTCATTGAGCCTGACTGCCGCTGGTCCGGGCGGGACGACAAGCCCATGCCGGCTGCCAGCCGCGAGTGCTCCGATGCGGGCTGGAGCGCGCACATCAAGAACAGGTGCTGTTAGCACTTCGCCGCCAGTCACAACCAGCCGGGGCGGCGCCGAGCCCAGTCCTACCACAAGACTGCAAAGGAGGGCGAGCGTCGCAGCACCCTGCCACCAGCGCGGGGAGCCGATCGCATCGCCAAGATCGACAAGCAGATCAAGTTCAGCTGGCAGCGGCACCCGAGGCAGGCGGGCACGCCCGGCAACAAATGGTTGCGCACTGCGGCTGCGGGGCGAAAGGGCGGCTGCAGCAAGGGTCGCCACGGGCTTCAGACGTCCAGGGAGCGCTTGGATGGAAGATGCGCCATGCGTGCCGTCACGGCCGCAACTCGGTTCGGTTTGCTGCGTCCAACAGACGCCACTCGGCCACTATTCCCTCCACAACCCCGCTATCCCCTCAACAACTCCACTGCCCAGCCTGCCCGCAGCAGGGCTAAGCTTCTGGGGAATCACCTGAATCAGCTGCCGATGGGGGTCAATTGGGAAACTCTTCAAAGACCCTGGGCTTGCGACAGGATGCCTGCTGGACGCGACGAAGCGAATCGAGTCACGCGAGCAATGTTCTCCAATTGTCATCAAACCATGGCTTGCGTCATCTCGTTGTTGATGACACCATATGTGGGTCAAGCGGGCGGGAGGGCGTTATCCGCACCAGGTTCGGCAGCAGCGGGATGGTGCAAGAGGGGTGGGCTGCCGGGTCCGTGCCTTCCGCGGCCAAGAGGAGCAGCTGGTGACGCTCTCGGCCCAGCTCACTGCCGTTCTGGGGCCCACCAACACTGGCAAGACCCATTTCGCAGTCGAGCGCATGTGCGCCCATGCGGGGGGTGTCATGGGGTTCCCGCTGCGGCTTCTGGCGCGCGAAATCTATGACCGAGTGGTCGCCCTCAAGGGCAAGGCGCAGGTCGCGCTTTTGACCGGCGAGGAGCGGATTGTGCCAGAGACGGCGCGCTATTTCCTCTGCACTGCCGAGAGCATGCCAACCGACAGCGCCTTCCCCTTCGTTGCCATCGACGAAGGCCAGATGGGGGCCGACCCGGAGCGCGGCCATGTCTTCACCAACGCGATGCTGCATTTTCGTGGCACATCCGAGACTCTCATCCTCGGGGCTGAGACGCTGCGCCCGCTCATCCGCCGACTGCTTCCGGATGCCGACATCCGCACCCGCCCGCGGCTGTCCCAGCTCCGCCATGTCCCATCCAAGAAGCTCTCGCGGCTACCGCCCCGCTCCGCAATCGTCGCCTTCTCGGCTGAAGATGTCTATGCCTTGGCCGAGATGCTGCGCCGGCTGAAGGGCGGCGCTGCTGTCGTGATGGGCGGGCTCAGCCCACGCACCCGCAATGCGCAAGTTGCGCTCTATCAGTCGGGCGAAGTCGATTATCTGGTGGCAACTGACGCGATCGGCATGGGCCTCAACATGGACATCGCCCATGTCGCTTTTGCTGGGCTTGCCAAGTTCGACGGGCGGCGCCACCGGCGGCTGACGGCAAGCGAACTTGCTCAGATTGCCGGGCGGGCTGGGCGCCACCAGAAGGATGGCAGCTTCGGCACCGTCCAGCTCGGCACTGGCGAGGAGGGCGATCGGCCGCTCCAGCTCGAGCCCAGCGACGTGGAGGCGATCGAAAGCCATGTCTTCCCGCCGCTCAAAGGGCTCTACTGGCGCAACGCCCGGCTCGACTTCTCCTCCCTGCACCGGCTCATCATGAGCCTTGATGCCCGCCCCTCGAGCCACGAGCTCGTCCGCGGCGATGATGCCATCGATGTTGCCGTACTCAAGCGGCTCGCTGGCGAGCCCTGGGTCATGGAGAGGGCGCAGGGGCGCGACCGGCTGATGCGCCTGTGGGCCGCCTGCGGCCTTCCCGACTATCGAAAGACTGGCGCCGAACGCCATGCCCGCCTCGTCGGCCGGATCTTCCGCCACCTGTCGGAAGGCCATGGGCTGTTGCCGGGCGAGTGGATCCGCTCGGAGCTTGCCGTGCTCGACAATGTGGCCGGCGACATCGCAACCCTGTCAGACCGGATCGCTGCCGCGCGCACCTGGACCTACATTGCCCACCGCCCGGGCTGGCTTCAGGATTCAGACGGCTGGGCAGAGCGGGCGCGCGCAATCGAAGACAAGCTGTCTGACGCGCTGCACCAGCGCTTGACGCAGCGCTTCGTCGACCGGCGCACAGCCGTTCTCATCCGCGACTTGAAGCTCCGCGATCCCGATCTTGCCGTCTCGGTCGATCCCGATGGTGCCGTGGTTGTGGATGGAGTCGTCATCGGCAAGCTGACCGGCTTTGCCTTTGCGCCCGACCCGGCCGCGCGCGCCGGCGAGAAGCGCCGGCTCCTGGCAGCCGCGGAGCGGCGGCTCGCCCGTGAGCTGATGCAGCGCGCCGCAGCCCTTCGCGCTGCACCCGATGCCGAGTTTGCGCTTGGCTTCGACGGCACGATGCCGCCGCGCCTGCTGTGGCGGGGCGCGCGCATAGCAGCGCTCAGGCGCGGGCGATCAGCGCTCTTGCCACGGATCGAGCTCGACCGCAGCCTGGACTCGCTTCCCACCCAGGAGCGCACAGCGATCGAAGCGCGGCTCCGGAGCTGGTTTGCAAAAACCCTGTCCAATCACCTGGCGCCACTTCTGCAGCTTGAGGCGAGCGCCGACCGCCTGTTCCCGGCCGCCCGCGGCCTGACACGCCAGCTCATTGAAACCATGGGAATCCTGCCCCGGGCAGCAGTTGAGAGCCTTGTTGCAGGGCTCGAGCCCGCAGATCGCCGGCTCCTGCGCGCAGCAGGTGTGCGGTTCGGAGTCGTCCATCTCCATGTGAGCGGGATCCTGAAACCGGAGGCGACGCGCTGGCGCCTGGCGCTCTGGGGAGTCTATTCGCGCGTGGAACATATGCCACTGCCGCCGCATCCCGGTCGCGTGGTGATCCCGGTTGACCCGGCAGCGCCGCCGGGCTTTCTTGCGGTTGCCGGCTTCTGGGCCGTGGCCGGCTTTGCCGTCCGCGTTGACATGGTCGACCGGACCGCACGCGCTGTGCATGCGCAGCGACTGGCCGAGCGGGCCAGTGCAGGCGGGTTTCGTCCCGACCCAGCGCTCGCCCGTGCGCTTGGCATGTCAGCACCGCAGTTTGCCCGGTTGATGCGAGCGCTCGGGTTCCGCACGGCAAGCGGCGATGGCTGCTATGCTTTTGCTGGTCGGCGCCGGCCTTCCCGCGCGCGCTCGGCAGAGGCGTCGCCGCATTTCTCGGCATTGCAGGATTTGATGGGAGGCTGAGCATTGGTCCATGGTCCCGGTCTGCGTCTCGACAAGTGGCTCTGGTTCGCGCGCCTGGCGCCAAGCCGGAGCGATGCCCAGGCCCTTTGTGAGAGCCGGCGCCTGCGGCTCGACGGGCGGGTCATTGATCGCAGCTGTGCCAGGGTGCGGCCAGGCAATGTGATCGCCTTCGCCCGGGGGGATCGGGTGATTGCCGTGCGAGTCGAGGCGCTGGCCGAGCGGCGCGGCCCGTTTGCGGAAGCGCAGCAGCTCTACACCCTGCTTGTCGGCGAGCCGGCAGCGGCACCGCTTGAGGCGGCCTGACCCTGCATCGGAAGCGTTGACGGCGAGGGTTGCGCTTGGCTAGCGGAGCACACGCCTTGTTGCAAAGAGGGTTTGTTCCGATGGCCTATGTCGTGACCGAAGCGTGCATCCGCTGCAAGTATATGGATTGCGTGGAGGTCTGCCCAGTGGACTGCTTTTACGAGGGCGAGTCCATGCTGGTCATCAACCCCAATGAATGCATCGATTGCGGCGTGTGCGAGCCGGAGTGCCCGGCAGAGGCCATTGTGCCAGATACCGAGCCCGGGCTTGAGAAGTGGATTGAGCTCAACGCCAAGTATAGCGCCGAATGGCCCAACATCACCGTCAAGGGCGAAACACCTGCTGATGCTGATGAATGGAAGGGCAAGGAAGGCAAGTTCGATGCCTTCTTCTCGCCGGAGCCGGGCAAGGGCAGCTAATCTGGAGGGCTGATCCGTTCCGCAGCGCGCCCGCGCAACCGAGCCCGTGACTGCGGAGAGCTTTCCCTCCCCTTTCGCCTATAAGGGGTGGCGGGCCTTCTTCGTCGCACGCCTGTGCGCGACACTTGCCCAGATGATGATGGTGATCGTCATTGGCTGGCAAGTCTATGACATCGCCCGTCAGACTCTTCCCGTGCGCGAGGCTGCCTTCCTGCTTGGCATGGTGGGGCTTGCCCAGTTCCTTCCCATCATCGGCCTTACTCTCCTGGTCGGCCAGCTCGCCGACCGGGCCGACCGCTGCTGGATTGCGCGGGCGGCAATCACTGCCGAGCTGGGGTGTGCTCTCGCGCTGTTGCTCCTTGCCCGCCTCGAGGCCCCGCCGCTGTGGCCGCTGTTCGCGGTTGCCGCAACGCTCGGGGCAGCGCGCGCCTTTGCCGGGCCTTCCTTGACTGCGCTCGCCCCCAATCTCGTGCCTCCAACCGTGCTTCCCACCGCCATCGCTTGGTCGTCGATCGGGTTTCAGTCGGGCGCGGTTCTCGGCCCGCTGGCGGGCGGTCTCTCCTACGATCTTGCCCCTCCCCTCCCCTATCTCGCTGCCGCGCTGCTGCTCCTCATTGCGCTTGCAGCACTGTTTCGCATCCCTGCCGTCCCGCGCGCTGCAGCAGGCCAAGCCTCCATTGGCGAGGGTCTGCGCTATGTCCGCTCCAACCCCATTGTGCTTGGGGCGATCAGCCTCGATCTTGCCGCCGTCATCCTCGCAGGGGCCACGGCAATGCTCCCCATCTACGCGCGCGACATTCTCGCTGTCGGCGCCAATGGGCTTGGTCTCATGCGTGCTGCCCCTGCCATCGGCGCTGGCTTGGTTGCGCTTGTGCTCACGCGTTTTCCGCTGCGCTCGGGCGTGGGGTGGAAAATGCTGGTGGCCGTTGGCATCTTCGCAATCGCCACCATCGCCTTCGGGCTTTCCCCCAATCTTGAAGTCGCGCTACTCTCGCTTGCCGTGCTCGGTGCGGCCGACATGGTCTCCGTCTATGTCCGCGCGTCCTTGATCCAGCTTCATACACCAGATGCGATGCGCGGCCGGGTGTCGGCCGTCAGCCTCGTTTTCATCAGCGCGTCAAACGAGCTTGGCGAGTTCCGCGCCGGAACACTCGCCGCCTTCATCGGCGCCGTGCAGGCAACCGTCCTTGGCGGCGTCCTTGCGCTTGCCGTCACGCTGCTATGGGCGCGGCTTTTCCCAGCGCTTGCCCGCGCTGACCGGCTCGACATTCCCGATGACCTAAAGGCAGGGCAGCGCTAAGGATCGGCCATGCGCGCGCACTCCATCCTTGAGACCATCGGCCAGACCCCCCATATCCGCGTCTCGCGGCTCTTCCCGGACGCCGAGGTCTGGGTGAAGTCCGAACGGGCCAATCCCGGCGGCTCCATCAAGGACCGGATTGCGCTCGCCATGGTGGAGGATGCCGAGGCGCGCGGGCTGCTCAGGGCCGGCGGCACCATCGTCGAGCCGACTTCCGGCAACACGGGAATCGGCCTTGCCATGGTGGCAGCAGTCAAGGGCTATCGGCTTGTCCTTGTCATGCCGGAGAGCATGTCGATCGAACGGCGGCGGCTCATGCTCGCCTATGGCGCCACCTTCGACCTCACCCCGCGCGAAAGCGGAATGAAGGGTGCGATTGCCCGCGCACTCGAGATCGTGGAGGCGACACCCGGCGCCTGGATGCCGCAGCAGTTCGACAATCCTGCAAATATCGCAGTCCATGCCAAGACCACGGCCGAAGAGATCCTGGCTGATTTCGCCGATGCACCCATTGATGCGCTGATCACGGGCGTGGGCACGGGCGGGCACATCACGGGCTGCGCCGAGCGGCTGAAAAAAGTCTGGCCCGAGCTCCAGGTCTTCGCAGTCGAGCCGACCCTGTCCCCCGTCATCAGCGGTGGCCAGCCGGCCCCCCACCCCATCCAGGGGATCGGTGCCGGGTTCATTCCAGGCAACCTCCACACCGCCCTGCTCGATGGCGTTATCCAGGTGGCGCCAGAAGACGCCAAGCACTGGGCCCGGCGGGCCGCAAGAGAAGAGGGGATGCTGGTCGGCATCTCGTCGGGGGCAACGCTTGCCGCCATTGCGCAGAAGCTCCCCGAGCTTTCGGGCGCGCGCGTGCTTGGCTTCAACTATGATACCGGCGAGCGCTATTTCTCCGTGCCCGATTTCCTTCCCGAAGGCGCATAGAGCCGCAGCAGCACCATCTCCGGCGGCACAGCAATGCGCAGCGGCAGCGTGGAGGTTCCCACCCCGCTTGTCACATAAAGGCTCCAGCCGCGATCAGCGCAAGCCCCGCGCCGGCAGCGGTAGGGTGCGAAACGGTCCCTGAGGAGGCCAAGCAGCGGCGGGTGGATCTGGCCGCCGTGGGTATGGCCAGCGAGCATCAGCAACGGTCGCGGCGGCGCATCGAGAAATGCCCATTGCTCCGGTTCATGGGCCAGGAGGAGCACCGGCCGCCCCGGCGGGATTGCGGCTAGCGCTTTGGCAAGATCAGGCTGGTGATGGGCCGAATCAAGCCCGGCGACGACAAGTGGTCCGACGTCGCGGTTTTCATTCACCAGCAGCACCGGGGTGCCGGCAGCGCCCATGATGCGGTTGGTCCAGATATTGTCGTGGTTGCCCCTGACAGCGAAGACTCCGAGCGGGGCCTTCAATCGCGCCAGTGGCGCAAGCGAGGCCTCCAGCCGGTAGCGCCCCGGCAAACGCAACCGATGCGCCGTGTGATAGTCCCCAAGCAGCACAATGAGATCAGCACCGACAGCATTGGCTTGGTCGACGATGGCATCAAGGCGGGCCGGCGGCATGTCGGGCGGGCCAGCATGGATATCGGACATGAGGAGGACAGAAACCTCAAGGCCGGGTGCGAGACCTGGCAAGGGCATCGCGGCTTCCACCAGACGCGGCGGGCGGGTTGCTTCGAACCAGCCATAGCCCGCAACGAGGACGAGGGCGGCAACTGCAATGGCCGCAGCGGCCCGCAACCAGCTCATGCAGAAGCCCAAGCGCAGTCGACCATCTGCCCGCAACAGCGCACAACGGCGATGCCGCTTCGTTGCACTTGGGGGGCACGGCTGACCGCTAGCGCCTGGAGCCTGCCGCACCCTGTCTCTCCTTCGTGCCGCAGCGCGAGCGCATGCGGCGAGCTTTCGGGAAGCCTGTGGCGCGCGCCAGCTTGATCTCGCCTGCCGCGCTTCTTTGCCCTATCCCCCCGTTGCCATCCGCCACCACCACGAGCGCCAGAGCCGAACAACCTTCCCTTCCCGCTTCAATGCTGCAAGGGGCTAGACGCCTACTGCCGACCAAGGGCCGCGACGGGCAAGGCATGTTGGCCTGCAGTTTCACAAATGTGAAGCTCCGGCGCGAGGCCTGCACATCAGCTGTCGATGACGGGGTAATAGGGCCGACCCCAGTCTTCGTTCGGATGGTCCATCATAAGTTCGAGGAAGATGGGAAGCAGAGTGCCGAGGATGGCAGCCCCATCCCGGACCTGGGCACGGTTCACGCTTCCATTCCAGGTCGCACCCCCGTGCACCAGCTGGTTGCGCAGAACATAGAGCCGCTCGAAGAGGAGGCGGAGCACCAGTGACGTGTCCCGGCGGCGGAGGGCAGCAAGGATTCGCGTCTTCTCCGCGCCCAGTCGCGCTTCCCAGTCGGCATAGCCCGGCTCGCCATTGTGGTGCTGCCAGAACGGTGCGAACACATAGCGATTGTCGAGCATCAGCCGGATTTCCTGTGGAAAGCGGTTCCAGACGGTGGCGTAGATGCGCTGGCCCTCGTCGAGCCGGCACAGGCGGTCGAAATAGGTCGCAACTTCCTCCCGCGCCGAAAGACGAAGCCCGCCCAGTTCGGCAGCATAGGCAGCATTGAAGCTGATCCAGAGCAGGATGAACCGCATGTCCGGATCCTCGACTTCCTGTCCTGCCCGACCGAGCCAGCTCAATGACCGGTGGACCCGAAGCGAAAGCGGCTGCGGATAGCCCTCCCGCTCGGCCCGGTGGCGCGCCTTCAGGCGGGTATGGACTTCGGCGAGCCTGTCCGACGTCCCCGGCATGGGCGCCTCTATTCGAGCTTGAGGCCGTGGCGCTTCAAGAATGGGAACTGGGCAAGCGCGAACAGGAAGGTGAGCAAGGTATCACCCCAGACCTTGAAGTGCACCCAGATGTCGGTGGCAAAGGCGCGCCAGAACAGCTCGTTCAAGCCGGCGAGCAGCAGAAAGAACAAAGCCCAGCGCTGCTGGAGGAGCGCCCAGCCGCGATCGCTCAAGCCCGGCATCGCAGCGCCCAGCAGCATCTTCAGATAATTGCGGCCGCGCAGCGCGCCAAACCCGAGGATGAGGCCGAACATCGCAAAAAGGATGGTCGGCTTCACCTTGATGAAGGTCTCGTCCTGCAGGAAGAGCGTGAGGCCGCCGAAGACAGCAACCAGCGCACCAGAGAACCAGGTCATGGCCGGCACATGGCGGGTCAGAAGCCAGCTTGCCACAATCGCCACCAGGAACGCGGCCATGAAGGCCCCGGTGGCAACGAAGATATCGAACCGGGAGTAAGCGAGGAAGAAGACGAGGAGAGGGCCGAGATCGATTGCGAGCTTGGCAAGCGGTTTCAAGGGGCGCTCGGCCGTCCCCTCCACTGGCTCGCTCATGCCCCCTCCCCCACCAGTGCGCGGGCAAATGCGCGCGGCTCAAACGGACGCAGATCCCCCAGCCGCTCGCCGAACCCGAGCGCGTGGATGGGCAGGCCGAACTTCTCCGCGGCTGCCACCAGCACCCCCCCGCGCGCCGTCCCATCGAGCTTGGTCATGACAATCCCGGTCACGCCGGCGACTTCGCGGAAGACCTCGATCTGGGAAAGGGCATTCTGGCCAGTGGTCGCATCGAGCACCAGCACCGTGTCATGGGGAGCGCTCGCATCCTGCTTTGCCAGCACGCGACGAACCTTGGCGAGTTCGTCCATCAGCCCGGCCTTGTTCTGCAGCCGGCCAGCAGTGTCGACCAGAAGAACGTCGCGGCCGCTCGCCTTCGCCTCCTCCATGGCACGATAGGCAAGGCCGGCCGCATCCGTCCCCTCAGCCCCCGCGACCACAGGCACGCCGAGCCTTTCGCCCCAGACCTTCAGCTGCGCAACGGCAGCCGCCCGGAACGTGTCCCCGGCTGCGAACATCACGTCATAGTCCTCTTCCTGGAACAGGTGGCCGAGCTTGGCGATCGTCGTCGTCTTGCCCGTGCCATTCACTCCGACGACGAGGATGACATGGGGTCGCGGGAAGGCCGTCACTTGCAGCGGCCGGGCAAGCGGGGCGAGGATCGCCGCCACTTCCTCGGCCACAATGCGCTGCACGCCGGCAAGATCCACTTCGCCGATGACCCGGGCCTTGCGCAGCCGATCGGTGATCCGGGCGGCGACCGCTGGCCCCAAATCGGCACCGATGAGCACGTCCTCGAGCGCATCGAGATCAGCCGGCTCGAGTGTTCGCGTTCCAACAAGAAGCGTAAGCGAATCCGAGAACTTTGCACGCGAGCGCTGGAGCCCGGCCCGGAGGCGGGCGAGAAAGCCGCCCTTGTCGGTAACTTGCTCGTTCACGCGATAAGCTCTCCGCCTTGCGCGCCCGCCACTTTCACACGCGCGCGCTGCCCAGCTGGCCGCGGCATGGCAAGGCGCACGCGGACCGCATGTGGCGAAAGGCCGATCGCACCTTCGGCCACGATCTCAACTTCGGTTCCAACAAAGGCTCCAAGCCAGCGCGCCCGCCGCAGCGCAACATGAGCGCGTAGCTCGGCAGCCCGAGCGCGGGCAAGCGCTGGTGCCACTTGCGGCATGCGTGCAGCCGCAGTGCCAGGGCGCGGCGAATAGGGAAAGACATGCGCGTCGACGAGATCGAGCGCGTCAAGCGCCGCCAGGCTTGCCCGGTGTGCGGCCTCGCTTTCGGTTGGAAAGCCGGCGATGAGGTCGGCGCTGATGGCAATGTCAGGCCGCACGGCCTTCAGCTCCCCGACCAGCCGCACCGCATCTGCGAGGCCGTGGCGCCGGCGCATCCGCTTCAGCACCAGATCATCGCCCGACTGGAGCGAGAGATGGGCATAGGGCATCAGCCGCGTCTCGGCGAAGAGGGCGATAAGGCCATCGTCGACGGCGGCGGGATCGAGGGTGGAAAGCCGCAGCCGGGGAAGAGCCGGAACATGGGTGAGGACTGCCTCGACCAGCACGCCGAGCCGAGGCGCACCGGGCAGGTCCCGGCCCCAGCCGCAGATATCCACTCCCGTCAGCACCACTTCGGCAGCACCACGGGCAACGAGGCCAGCGACCGTCTCGACCACCGTTGCAAGCGGAGCCGAGCGCGCCCGCCCCCTTGCCAGCCGGGTCACGCAAAACGTGCAGCGATGGTCGCAGCCATCCTCGATGTTCACAAACCCGCGCGACCGGAGCGTCGCCATGGCCGGTTGCCACGGCTTCGGGAGAAGGCGCACTGGCAAGTCGGCAAAGCGCTCTGGTGCCACTTCGGCGGCACAGCCAGTTACCCACACCTCGCCGCCAGCGCGGCTCGCGCGTCGTGCCGCAGCACGTGCGTCGCTCACAGCTGCAGCTGTTACAGCGCAGCTGTTGATGACCGTGCGCCCCGGCCCGGCCCAGCGGGCAAGAAGATCGGCCTCGGCAAGGTTGGCACGGCAGCCATGGGTGATGACGGCAGCAGTCACAACGCAATCTCGCCGCGAAACACCTCCGCAACCGGGCCTGCCATCCGTATCTGCCCGTCCGCTCGCTCGGAAATTGTAAGCTCGCCACCAGGCAGGCGGATGGCAACTCGCGCGTCCACCAGCCGCCTGCGCCGCGCAACGGCAAAGGCCGCACAGGCCCCCGAGCCGCAGGCAAGCGTGAGCCCAGCGCCCCGCTCCCACACACGCAAGCGCATCTGCGCTGGGCTATCCACTGCTGCCACCCCCACATTCACGCGTTCAGGAAACAGCGGGTCCCGCTCGATCACCGGGCCCAAGCGCTCGAGCGGAACAGCATCCGGGTCGTCCACGAAGAAGACGATATGCGGATTGCCCATAGAGGCGGCACCAGGATCGGTGAGCCCTTCCCAGGCAACTGGCATGTGGAGCGTGTCCATGGGGATCGAAAGCGGAATCGCATCCCAGCCAAAGCGTGGCACGCCCATCAGAACGGCGTGGCCTTCACCGCCAGCAACCTCCAGAATACCTGCCGCCGTCTCGATTCGAGTGGCACCTGTCAACGCTGCCACACAGCGCGTGCCATTTCCGCATGCCGCCGCCTCAGTTCCGTCCGGGTTCCAGATGCGGAGATAGAGATCCGCCCGGCTGCTTCGCTCAAGCCGGAACAGCTGGTCGCAGCCGATCCCCCAGTGCCGGTCGGCCAGCCGACGCACTGACGAGGGGTCAAGCGGAATGTCATGATCCCGGGCGTCGAAGATCACGAAGTCATTGCCTGCCCCGTGCATCTTGACGAACGGAACCATCGCGAGCGGACATAGGAGCGAGGGGAGAGCCTGTCCACCAGCGCCGGATTGCAAGGTGAGGCATCTGCGTGTAGGGCGCGCCGCTTGCATCCAGAAAAAGCCACGAGCCTCCAAGTGATCGCGCACGACACCCTAAGCCAGCTTGTGTCCGTCCTGACTGAAAGCCTCGGGCTTGCCCCCGATGTCGCTGCCGGCCTTAGGGCCGACTCCGGCCTCTTCGGCCAGCTGCCCGAGCTCGACTCCATGGCGGTTGCGACCCTGCTCACCGCCATCGAGGACCATTTCGGAATCCTCATCGATGACGAGGATGTAACGGCCGACCTGTTCGAAACCGTCGGCGCACTTGCCGCCCACATTGACAGGTTGCGCACCAAGCAGGCGAGGAGCCACCGCGCCACCGCCTGACTGGCGCCCCCTTCCGGCTGATGCACGTTTTTCCCTTTACATCCCCTCCTTCCCGTCCCATATGGCCGCCCCGCTGCCCCATGGGACTTCCACCGCAAGGCAGCTTGTGTCGCCAACTGCTTCGTGGAGGTCCCTTGCGTTGTACGAGAGCCATAACGCGCTGGGGGTAGCGCAACGACTGGCACCGGCCCGGCCGGTTACCCTCATCCGCCCGCATGCCGCCGTCTCGGCCGCGCGTTACTTTGCCCGGCATTTTCCCGGGCGGAGCTTCTACGCGGTCAAGGCCAATCCGGATCCCACACTGCTCACGCTGCTGTGGGATGGCGGCATTCGTGCGTTCGATGTTGCCTCAATTGCCGAAGCCCGGCTCGTCCACGGCCTGCTGCCGGGGGCGACACTTGCCTTCATGCACCCGGTCAAGGCCGAGGAAGCAATTGCCGAGGCCTATGCCCTTGGCGTGCGCATCTTCGCACTCGACAGCCACGAGGAGCTGGCGAAGATCCTCCGCGCCACCGGCGGCGCGACCGACTTGACGCTTTGCGTGCGCCTTCGCGTCTCCTCCGCCCATTCGAAACTGAGCCTCGCTTCCAAATTTGGCATCGGTGTCACCGAAGCGCCATCACTCCTCATGGCGGCAAGACAGGTAGCCGACTCACTTGGAATCTGCTTCCATGTCGGCAGCCAGGCCATGACTCCGCAGGCCTATGCCGACGCCATGGCCTATGTCCGCGCAGCCATTGTCGAGGCTTCCGTCACCATCGATGTCATCGACGTCGGCGGCGGCTTTCCGTCCCGCTATCCTGGCATGGAGCCGCCCCCGCTTGCCGCCTATTTTGCAGTCATCCACCGCGCCTTCGAGGCACTGCCGGTTTCCTACTCGGCCGAGCTCTGGTGCGAGCCGGGCCGCGCGCTTGCAGCTGACTATGCAAGCGTGCTGGTCCGGGTCGAGAAGCGCCGCGGTGCAGAGCTGTTCATCAATGACGGCGCCTATGGCTCGCTGTTCGATGCCGCGCATGTCAACTGGCGTTACCCGGTGCGGCTTGTCCGCCCCCAGGCAAGCACGGCAGCTGCGTGCGGTTTTGCGCTCTGGGGCCCAACCTGTGACGACATGGACCACATGAAGGGGCCGTTCCTGCTGCCAGCTGACGTCGGGGCCGGGGACTATCTCGAAATCGGCCAGCTCGGCGCCTATGGCCAGGCCATGCGCACCGGGTTCAATGGCTTTGGCGAGCATGAGAAGGCGATTGTCCATGATGCCCCCATGCTCTCGCTCATCCCCGAGGGCGGCGAGCTCGCGCTTCCCGCCAATGTTGCGCCCCTGGTCCGCCGCCAGGCCTAGCAAGCTGTCACACATCCGCCCTAAGCATCCCGGACCGCCAAGTCCGGGACGCCGGCGGCATGGAGGTTTGAATGACCACAGGAATCAATGACCAGCGCAAGCGCGAGCTGCTTTCGACCGCCGTCGAGCATATCGACATCCGAAGCTTTGACGCCCGCCCCATCCTCGAGGCGATGGGCAAGATGTCGTTCACCAGCCGCGATCTCGCGCGGGCAGCGCACATCTACAACCAAATGCTGGCAGACCCGGACTGCACCATCTTCCTTGTCATCGCCGGCTCGACGTCGGCGGGCGGCTGCATGGACCTCTATGCCGAGCTCGTCCGCTCGAACATGGTGGATGCCGTCGTCGCAACGGGTGCCACCATCGTCGACATGGACTTCTTCGAAGGCCTTGGCCACAGGCACTATCAGGCGCTCGAAGTGCCAGATGACGATACCCTGCGCTCGCTCTACATCGACCGCATCTATGACACCTATATCGACGAGGAGGAGCTGCAGGACTGCGACTTCACCGTCGGCCGGATCGCCGATTCGCTCGAGCCCAAGGCCTATTCCAGCCGCGCCTTCATCCGCGAGATGGGCCGCTGGCTCGTCGCGCACGGCCGGAAGGCGAACAGC
>NZ_JBRCLD010000108.1:0-6877 GCF_053487655.1 Thermaurantiacus sp.
GACGACACGCTTCTCGTCGCCGAGGTCGTCGAAGTGCTGCGGGCCCGGCCGCTCACCAAGCATGTCTGCGTGACCGGCCGCAACGCCCAGCCCGAGCTGATCGAAATCGCGGATCTCGTGACCGAGTTCCGTGAGGTGAAGCATCGCTTCAGGGTCGGCTTCCCGGCCCAGCGCGGCGTCGAATATTGATGCGCGCCTTGGCCGTCCTTGCGCTGTTCGGGATTCTGCTTGCCGGCTGCGGCAGCGCACCGGGCGGGCCGGTAGCCCCTCCGGCCCAGCCGCTGGAAGCGCCGCGGCGCATCGTCTCGATCAACCCCTGCGCCGATGCGCTCCTGCGCGAGCTCGCCGATCCGGCGCAGATCCGCGCTATCAGCCACTATTCTCAGGATCCGCGCGCGACATCGGTGCCGCTCGACTGGGCCGCCTCCTATCCGGCCACATCCGGCACGGCGGAAGAGGTGCTGGCGCTTGAGCCGGATCTGGTGGTTGCCGGGCCGCATGTCGCGCTCAGCACGATCGCCGCCCTTGAGCGCTTGGGCATCGCGCTGGTCAAGCTGCCTGTGGCAAGAACCGTGGCCGAAAGCCGGGAACAGATCATCCACCTCGGCCGCGCAATCGGCCAGCCTGACCGCGCTGCCGCGCTTGTCCAGCAGATCGACACGGCAATTGCGCGCAATCGCAGCCCCCTGCCACCGGTGGATGCGCTGATCTGGCAGGGCGGCGGGCTGGTGCCCGGGACAGGAACGCTGGCCGATGAGCTGCTGCGGACAACCGGCCACACCAATGCGGCAAGCGCCTACGGCCTTGGGGCATGGGGTGTTCTCGGCCTTGAACGACTGGTCGCTGCGCCGCCTCTCATCCTCTATGCTGGTGACCGCTCCGACGAGAGCGACCGGCTCCTCGGCCATCCCATCATCGCGCGGCTGCAGGTGCGCATCGCAGTCGAACCCTACCCGGGCCGCCTCTTGTTTTGCGCTGGTCCCACCATCATCGCCGCCGCCGATCATCTGTCAGCGGCAAGGCAGCGCCTTCATGCCCGCTGACCGGCGGATCATCCCCGGGCTTGTTGTCGCCCTTCTGGTCGCTGGTCTCACCTCACTGATGGTGGGAAAAGTCCATGTCTCGCCGGCCGACTGGTTCTCCGGAGACGTCCAGAGCCTCATCATCGCCGAGCTCAGGCTGCCAAGGCTGGTCCTGGGGCTCATGATCGGGGCCTCGCTCGGCCTCGCAGGCGCTGTGATGCAGGGCTATCTGCGCAACCCCCTGGCTGATCCCGGCCTGTTCGGCGTGTCCTCGTCAGCCGCGCTCGGGGCGGTTTCCTCGCTGTATTTCGGGGCCGCGGCATCGGCGCTGCTGCTGCCCGCCTTTGCCCTCATGGGGGCGGCGCTCGGCATGGGGGCGCTCGCGCTCATCGTCGGCCGATCGGACAGCCTCATCCTCTTCACCCTGGCCGGGCTGCTCCTGTCCAGCTTGACCGGCGCCTTGACCACCCTCCTCATCAGCGTGGCTCCCACCCCCTTTGTTACCGCCGAGATTGTGAACTGGCTCATCGGCGCCCTTGTCGACCGCAGCTGGAACGATGTGCGCATTGCAGCGCCCCTAATTCTGACCGGGGCCCTCATCCTCGCAACCACCGTACCAGCGCTTGACGCGCTCACGCTTGGCGAAACCGCTGCGCGCTCGCTTGGGGTCGACCTGCGGGCACTTCTGTGGCGGGTGGTACTCGGCGTTGGCCTCCTCGTCGGCGCATCGGTGGCTGTCGCCGGGGTCATCGGCTTTGTTGGCCTCATCGTGCCCAATCTGGTGCGGCCGTTGGTGGGCAACCGGCCTGGCGCCGTCCTGCTGCCTGCGGCCTTGGCTGGCGCCCTGCTCGTGATCGTGGCCGACAGCCTGGTCAGGGTTCTGCCCACAGTGTCGGAGCTGAGGCTGGGTGTCGCCATGTCGCTGGTTGGTGCGCCCTTCTTCCTCATGCTCCTGGCGCGCATTCGCCGCCAGTTGATCTGATGATGTTGATCTGATGATGGCGCTGTCGGTCTCTGGCCTGTCGCTGGCGCTGGGCGGCCGGCCGGTGCTCGAAGACATTTCGGCAATCCTGCCGCCAGCGCGCGTCACGGTGGTCCTCGGCCCCAATGGCGCCGGCAAGTCCATGCTGCTCGCCTGCTTGGCCGGGCTGCGCGCACCGGATTGCGGCAAGGTCACACTGAACGGCGACGCTGTGGTCGCGATGGACCCACGCCAGCGGGCCCGGCGAATCGGTCTCTTGCCGCAAAAGGGCGAAGTGCATTGGGATGTCGATGTCCGCACGCTTGTGAGCCTCGGCCGCGCCCCGCACAACAGCGGCTGGGGGCTCACTGCGGCAGACCGGGCCGCGATCGAGAGTGCGATGGTTGCAACCGACACGCTTGCGCATGCCAGCCGGCCCGTCCAGCGCCTCTCCGGCGGGGAGCAGGCCCGGGTGCTCCTGGCACGGGTCCTTGCCGGGCAACCGGAATGGCTTCTCGCCGACGAACCGCTCTCGAGCCTCGACCCAGCCTACCAGCTCGACATGCTCGAGCGCCTGCGCGCAGTTGCGGCAAACGGCACTGGCGTCGTGCTGGTGCTGCATGATCTGACCCAAGCCGCGCGCATCGCCGATCACGCGCTCCTCCTGAAGGCGGGGCGGCTGCTGGCCTCAGGTCCGGCCAATGGCGTGCTGCAACCCGACCTGCTGGCTGCGGCCTATGACGTGTCCATCTGGCGCGGCGCCGACGCCGATGGCGCCCCGGTCCTTTTGCCAATGCGACCCCGCCTTCCAGTCGATGCCGGATGAACGGGCAACGCTCCTGCTGGCGGCGCTGATGATGGAGGCGCTGGTTGGCTATCCCTCACGCCTCCACGTGCGCGTTCCTCATCCCGTCGTCTGGGCCGGGGCCGCCATTGGCTGGCTTGAAGCACGATGGAACCGGGGCTCGGAGCCCCTGCGCCGGGTCATGGGCGTTGCCGCGCTTCTGGCGCTCTCAGGGGTGGCCGTCGCAGCCGGCTTGGCGCTTGCACGGCTCCTGTCCGGCTGGCCGCTTTCCGTCGGGCTGGCAGCGGTCGCCACGCTCGGTCTCGCCCAGCGCAGCCTCCATGACCATGTCACAGCTGCCGCCCGACCGCTGGCACGAGGCGACCTCGCCGCCGCGCGCACGGCCGCTGCCATGATCGTCGGGTGTGACGCGTCAGCGCTCGATGCGGGGGGAGTCGCGGCAGCTGCGACCGAAAGCCTTGCTGAGAGCTTCTGCGACGGCATTGTCGCGCCGGCCTTCTGGTTTCTGGTCGCCGGCCTGCCGGGGATGTTCCTCTACAAGCTGGTCAACACCGCCGACAGCATGGTCGGCCACCGCGACGCGCGCCACGCGGCCTATCCGGGCCCTGCCGCTCTTGCCCATGGCCTTCGCCTCTACCGCCGCGCCTGCCTTCTCCTGTGCCTTCTGGTCGGAGCACTGGCATGGGCAGGCTGATGGTACAGGGGACCGGATCGGATGTGGGCAAGTCCCTGCTGGTGGCGGGTCTCTGCCGGCTGTTCACCAATCGGGGGCTGGTGGTCCGGCCGTTCAAGCCGCAGAACATGTCGAACAATGCGGGCGTTGCCGAAGGTGGCGAGATCGGTCGCGCCCAGATGCTGCAGGCTGAGGCCTGCCGCGTGGCGCCGAGCGTCCACATGAACCCGGTGCTGCTGAAACCCGAAGCCGACCGCCGGTCGCAGCTGGTGGTGCGTGGCGAGCTTGCCGGAACGGTCTGGTTCCGCGCCAACCGCGCCGCCCTTCTCGACCTGGTCCTCGACAGCTGGCGCCGACTCGAGGCGCAGGCCCACCTCGTGCTCGTCGAAGGCGCCGGAAGTCCAGCGGAGACCAACCTTCGCGCTGGAGACATCGCCAACATGGGGTTCGCGCGAGCCGCCGGAGTGCCGGTTGTGCTGGTGGGTGACATCGACCGGGGCGCAGTCATCGCCTCGCTGGTAGGGACGCACAGCGTCCTCGATCCGGCCGACTGCGCGCTCATCCGGGCCTTCCTTATCAATCGCTTCCGCGGCTTGGCATTGTTCCGCGAGGGCATGGACAAGATTGCCCGACGGACCGGCTGGGAGGCGCTGGGGATCGTGCCCTGGCTCGAGGCCGCACGGCTTCTGCCGGCCGAGGATGCCGTTGTCCTCGACCGGCCCGCACCCGCCCAGGCCGGCCGTCTCGAGATCGCCGTGCCCATGCTGCCGCGCATCGCCAATTTCGAAGATCTCGACCCGCTGGCCGCAGAGCCCGCGGTGTCGCTCACCATGGTGCCACCGGGCCGGCCCATCCCGGCGTCTGCCCGGCTGGTGATCCTGCCCAGAAGCAAGGCGGTGATCGCCGACCTCGCCTTCCTGCGCGCCGAAGGCTGGGACATCGACATCCTCGCCCACCGCCGGCGCGGCGGCCATGTGCTGGGGCTGTGCGGCGGCTATCAGATGCTGGGGCGGATGGTCCATGATCCGCACGGCCTCGAAGGCCCGGCCGGCAGCGCGCCGGGGCTGGGGCTGTTTCCGGCCGAGACTATGCTCATGCCCGGCAAGACGGCGCGGGAGACAAACGCCACCTGCCTCCTCCATGGAATGCCCGTGACCGGCTACGAAATCCACGTGGGGGTCACCACTGGCGATGCGGCACCGCTGTTGCGACTTGCCGATGGCCGAACGGACGGCGCCATTTCGGCGGACGGGCGGGTGGCGGGCACCTATGTGCACGGCCTGTTCAACCGTGGCGAGACACGGGCCGCCTGGCTCCGGCGGCTTGGAGCGCCCTCGACCGGGCGCGACCAGGGCGCGATCGTCGACGCGGCCCTCGACTCCGTCGCCGAAGTGCTGGCGCGCGCTCTCGATCCGGACTGGCTGCTGGCACTGGCCCGGGAAGGTCGCCGGCCATGCTGACTGCGGCCGATGTTGCTGCCCACCTTGACGCGCTCGCCAAACCGAAAGGCAGCCTCGGCGAGCTGGAGCGGATTGCCGCCCGGCTGGCGGTCGCCAGCGGATGCCTGGCGCCCGTCACGCGGCCGCGCACCCTTCTCCTGTTCGCGGCCGACCATGGGGTGGTCGCCGATGGGGTCTCCGCCTGGCCACAGGCAGTCACCACCGCCATGATCCGCCTCATCGCCGACGGGCGGGCGGTGTCGTCGGCCCTGGCGCGTGCGCACGACTGCCGGCTGCGGCTCATCGATGTGGGAAGCGCCGGGCCAGTGGATGGCCCCTGGCCGCCACATGTGCGCATCGCCCGGGTGGGGCAGGGCACGGCCAGCCTCGCCCGTAGCCCGGCGATGTCGGTCGAGGCGTTCGATGCCGCGCTTGCCATCGGCATGGCCGAAGCGGAGGCCGCCATAGCGGAGGGTGCGCGGCTGATCCTGACTGGCGAGATGGGAATTGGTAACACCACGGCTGCAGCTGCTCTCGTTGCGCTTCTGACCGGAACGCCAGCAGCGCAGGCAACGGGCCCGGGCGCCGGGGCGGACGATGCCATGTTGGAGCGGAAGAAAGCCATTGTCGCAGCTGCAGTCGCCCGGGCTGAACCCTTGCTGCAAAGCAAGCCCCGGGCAGCCATGGCAGAAGTCGCCGGCTTTGAGATCGTCGCCATGGCGGGTGCCACCCTCGCGGCGGGCCGGCTGGGCGTGCCGGTCCTGCTCGACGGGCTGGTCTCAACGGCCGCTGCCCTTATCGCCGCTCGTCTTGCGCCGGCCATCCAGCCGCATCTTCTGGCCGCGCACCGGTCGGCGGAACCGGGCCACGGCCACGCCCTCGCCGCGCTTGGCCTCGCGCCGATCCTCGACTGGGGCATGCGGCTTGGCGAAGGCAGCGGAGCGCTGGTCGCGCTGCCGCTCCTCGACAGCGCCGCAGCCCTTCTCGCCGACGTCGCCCGTCTCGCCGACGTGACCGGCTGATGCGCGCCGAGCCATCGCCGGTTCCGGTCTGGGTCCCGCCGCTTCTGGCACTCCAGTTCCTGACCCGCCTCCCGGTCCCCTTCCTCGACCGGCTGAGCGCGGACGCCGCGCGTGAAGGCCTGCGCGCCGCCGTCGTCTGGTTCCCGCTGGCGGGGGCGCTGATCGGCGCGATCACCGCACTCGCGATCCTCGTGGGAGCGCAGGTCTGGCCGCTGTGGCTGGCGGTCCTTGTCGCCCTTGCCTTCGAGGCCTGGCTGACGGGGGCCTTCCACGAGGATGCGGTCGCCGATTTCTGTGATGCGCTCGGCGGCGGCCACGATGCCGAGTCGACCCTTCGCATCCTGAAGGACAGCCGCATCGGCAGCTTCGGGGCCGTTGGTCTCGTGCTGGCCGTGGCGCTCAGAGCCGGGGGGACCGCGGCCTTGCCGCTGCCGCTGCTGGCGGCCGGGGTGGTCGCGGCTGCCACCTTCGGCCGGCTGCTGATCGTGGCCGCCATGGTCACCATCCCGCCCCCGCCGGCAGCACCGGGTCCGGGTCTGGCCAAGGATGTCGCCGGCACGATCCGGCCGCGCGCACTGCTGCCGGCGATGCTGCTGGCCCTCCCGGGCCTTGCCGCCATTGCCGCGCTGGCGCCGGAGCGGCTGGCAGTGGCGACGGGGCTCGCGCTCATCTTCCTCTTGTGGCTGCGACGTCTGCTGCTGCGGCGGATCGGAGGGGCAACCGGCGATTGCCTCGGCTTTGCCGCCTATTCTGGCCAGCTCATCCTTCTTCTCGTGCTTGCTGCGCGATGAGGCGGCAGGTCTGGCTGGTTCGCCATCCGCCGGTTGCGCGCGCTTGGGCCAAGCGCTGCTACGGCCAGAGCGATCCCGGCCTGTCGCGGGCCGGGGCGAGGATGCAGCGCGAATTGGCTGCAAAGCTCGTCCGGCTCCACCCCGATTTCGTCATCCACTCTGGC